>CAZORS010000054.1:0-1660 GCA_964582025.1 uncultured Pirellulaceae bacterium
ATGAAGGAATCTTCGATGGACGTTGAAGATCCAGACGAAGAAGAGGAGGCTGACGAAGCAGAGGCTGCTCCTGCCCCAAAACCAAAGTTCACGCTTCCTGCCGTCACGCTGAATGATCCCAACAAAAAAGATGCCGCCGCTTGTCCTGCCGGAGAGCAAATGGATGAAGCCATTGATGAACAGGAAGAGCTGTTAGCAGAATTTGAATCGGTGATGGACGAACTGCAAAAACTGATCTCCGACTTGGAGGGCAGCACTTTCGTCAAACGATTCAAAGCCATGTCACGCCGCGAACTGGTGATGGCTCGAGACGTAAACGATTCGACGCTGAAAGGATTTGGAGTCAGCAAAAGCGAACTCAAACCCACGACAATTGACCGAGCGAAATTGTTGTCCAAACGACAGCGTGCTCATGAATCAAACTTGCAGATCATCGAAGACGATTTGCAGGCTTATTCGAATCGTGTTCAAAAAGGAAAATTCAAAACCGTTTTGGCTGAGATGCGAGATCTATCGGCGGTGAAACAAACAGGAGTCGTCGCAGAAAGGATTACGTCGAACGAACCCGGAACCTCGATCGCTCAGGCTGAATTTTTGGCCGACACGTTCGACCGCTGGGCCGAACAACTCGTGGGGCCTGGCTGAGCCGGCGGGACCTGAAAGGGTTCCAAAGGTGGCAGTTTGCCACCCTCGATTGTTTTGAAAGTCATGAAAATCCTTACTGAAGAAATTGCACTGCGAGACCAAACACGATCCTTCCATCAAGCGAAAGCTCAGCTGGAGAAGGACGTTGCCAAAGAGAAAAACGCGGAGCTATCGACGACTCAAAATGAACTCGCCGACCGAACCGACGATGTGATCGAACAGATTCGCGATCTTCCCGATGGCGAATCTTTCGGAAAAGAGATCAAGCAATTGACCAACGCCTCCTTCGCGATGGGTGACGCCTGTGATTTCCTGTCGGACGCCGATACCGGCCCCAATGCGATCGCTGCTGAGACAGAAGCAATCGAATGGCTGTTATTGGCCAAACGTAGTGGATCTGGTGGAGGCGGTGGTGGAACCAACGCTGGCGGAGGCACAAGATCTGGAGCAGCTTGGCGAGGTTCTTCGTTGGCGCGGCTTGGCGGAGCAGAAGAGAAACATTCCAAAGTCGTCAAACGCAACACCAAACAGGCGACCGGGAAAGCCGGTCGCAATTTGCCGGAAGAGTATCGCAGTGGATTGGATGCCTATTTCGAGAAGCTTGAATCTCAGGAGTCCACGAAATGATTGTGCGGATTCGTTCACTGTTATTAGTTCTATTGTTCGCTGCACTTGTTCTGCCGCTTGCCCTGACAAACGCCGCCGCGTGCATTCAGGTTGTTAAAGTTGCCCAACAGGCTCAGGACGAAGAGAACGACTCCGCTGACTCGGACGAAGATGAAGAGTTTGAAGACGATGAAGATTTCATGAACAATCCGTGGCGGGTTGATGAACGCAAACTCTTCGCGGCAAAGAAATTCCAACTGACGAATCAGTTTGCACTTAAAGTTACACAGATCGAAAACATCTGCGGAGAACTGGACAAAAAACAGAAACTCAAAATCAACATCGCTTGCAAAGGTGCGACTGAAGAAGCATTGGAGAAATTCAAGAAAGCTTGGAAGGAGCAAATGAA
>CAZORS010000054.1:1760-26952 GCA_964582025.1 uncultured Pirellulaceae bacterium
TCGAAGGACTCTTCAATTGATAACTCGAACAATCGCAAATCATACGCCCTGGTCAACAAAGCTCTTTCTGACCTTCCTTGTTTCGCTAACCACGATCACTGTAGGTTCAGTGGCTAACGCACAAACGGACGGACTTGAAATTCGCGAAGGCACTGGCATCTCCGCGGAGGTCCGCAACATCTATCGCAAAGGTGCGGACTACCTTGCCAAAAAACAAAACGACAACGGCAGTTGGGGAAAGGGCGGTGGTGCTCACGGAGACGAAACAGCCGGAACCGCTGCACTGGCGACGATGGCCTTCCTTTCCACTGGCGAGGATCCTAACTTTGGCAAGTACGCTCGCAATGTTCGTGCGGCCTTAAGGTTCATCATCCGAAAACAGAACAGCAAAACCGGTTACTTTCCCGGCAACATGTACGTTCACGGATTCGCGATGCTGGCCTTATCAGAAGCCTACGGAACCGTCGATGACGAAATGCTTTGGGAGGGTGACAGCAAAGGGAAACGCTCGATCGGCGAGGCTCTGGAACTTGCGGTGAAACTTGCCGTCTCATCGCAGAAAAAGAATTCAAGCAAAGGCTGGCGTTATTCGCCAAACGATAACTCAGCAGATACGTCCGTTGTTGGAGCCGTTTTGATGGGACTGCTGGCGGCACGAAATGCCGGAGTCGACGTTCCCGATTCAGCGATTGATGGCGCGTTGAAATACATGAGACAAATGACGTCCGCCAAAACAGGAAACGTCGGCTACAGCGGTATGGGCGGGCTCGGTGGTTCCGGAGCGCGTTCTGCGATCGCCTGCCTGGTGTTTGCAATTGGCAAACGGAAACATTGGGATGACTTTGATGGCACGTTGAAATTCCTACGTGATTCTCTCGACACATCTGCCCAACAAAATTGGCCGTATTACGAGCGATATTACAAAGCGCAAGCTCTGTTTCAGGCGGACTACAAAGCTTGGCAACAATGGAATCGAGATACGACGCGCTTGCTTCGAAACATGCAGGCCGACGATGGCTGCATTGGAAACAGCCAACATGGACGGGCTTACTCGACCAGTATGTCACTGTTGGCGTTGGCATTGAATTATCGATTTCTGCCGATCTACGAACGGTAGAACAATACAAGCCCGAAGCGCGAGCGAGTGAATATTTCCCAGCATTTCATTGTGCTTACTATTCACTCACTCGCTCGCGCTTCGGGCTCGTATTCGAAACGAATTAACAAACATTGGCCAAGGCTCAAGCAATGAAACCATCTATCGCTTTTCTTTTCTTCGCGACCAGCTTGCTCGCTAGTGCTCCCAACGTTTCAAAGGGAGACGACGCAGTCCCACCAGTTAAAGCGGAATCGAAAAGTGAATTGGTTTGGAAACACCGCGCCCAAGTCGGTTCCGGTTCGTCAAGTGCAAGTGAAGCAGATCGTTTGCCAGGTCGGCCCATCGGCTTCAATGAAAACAAACTGTTGTTCCAATCAGCATTGTTTCGAGAGCCATTGGAGATTGACACGGATTGGCTCCGTTCTTTTGAAACGAACGACAATTCTGGCAAAGCCAATGACTCGAGCGAACGTTTTGCGATTCAACTTACAGACGGGCAGATCTTTCTTGCCGACATCAACTCGTTGGACGAAAACGTTTTAAATGTTGAATCTGTTCGAGCTGGGAAATTTGAGATCGATCGATCGCGTGTGGCGTCGATCGTGAACCGGGAAACCTCGCAAACACTCGTTTCAGGCACGGTCGATCTGGACCTCTGGGAGGCAAAACGTGGTGAAAAGCGATACTGGAAACCGAATCAGAATGGAGAAGTTGTTGCAACTCGAGACGACACTCATTTGTTTTTCAAAAGTGAACTGCCCGAGTCCTGTTTGATTGACGTTGAAATCGGATGGGACGAAAAACTCGATTTCGCTCTCGCACTTCAAATCCCCTACCAAGCCAGAACCTTGGGTTCGGTCCCGCGTTTGGAGTCGTGGGACGGCTCCATTGTTTTCAGCCACGATGACGATTTCGAAGTCGTGATGGTTGACTTGGACGAAGATTCAAAATCGCTCAAACTGCTGATTCATTGGGATCAGAAAACGAACACCGTCGTGATTCACGATGAAATGGGCGCTGAACTGGCGTCGGCCACGATCGAGAAAACCGGAAAGAGAGCCGAGCCAGGAATCTTTCTGCAAAACAAAAACGGCGACTTACGAATCAAGTCGCTTGGAATCAGAAGTGCAACCGCGGGCTTCGACCCGGCTAACACTTCTATTCAACTGAAATCAGATGATGCCATCAATGCAACGATGGAGTTTTTTGATGGTTCCACTTGGACGGCCACAAGCGACGGCGAACAGGTCGAAATCGCTTCTGATGAATTTGTCGGTGCTTTTCAGTTCAACCCGGATGCCAAGTTCAAACCAGTGGCTGGAGATACGCTTCGTTTCCTGGATGGTGAAAAAGTGATCGGAGAGCTCGTCGCACTCGATAAGAATTCGATAACCATCAAGTCCTCAGCCACAACGAAACCAATCGCATTCAAGTCAGATCGATTGAAGCAAATCCAGTTTAACCCAGACACAAAGTTACCTTCGACCGAAGAGTTCAGCCATGTTTTGATTTCAGATGCCGGCAAGTTACGAGGACGACTCGAAAGTGGAGCCCCCACAGATGACAATGTTCTTTTCTGGAGAGTACCTGGCGCGACTCAGGCAGTTCCTTTCGCCAACGCGGTTCTTGGCGAAGACAATGTCAACGCAAAAGTCATCCTCGAACGAAACGAAAAAACTGCGGCGGCGACAAACCAATGGCCGGACACGCTGTACCTAAACAACCGCGATTTATTGCCGGTTAACTTCCGCAGTGCCAGCGAAAATGAAATCGTTGTTGATTCCTTTTTCGAAAATCGCGTTATTCCCGGATCCAAAGTTCAAGCCGTCGAGTTTGGTGTCACGGGACAAACCGAACAGCTGAATTTCTCAGATCCGGGCTGGCTAAAATCGGGCAGTGCGAAGCTCAGCGAAGAAACGTTCAAGCTAAAAAAAGGCGGCACCATTGGTCACGCCGATTTGATGGGACGAGGCGGATTTGAATTTGAACTTGATTGGCCAAGCGACAAATACGGAGTATTGAACTTTCAGTTTGGACGGTCGCTGAAAGAAACCGGGAAATTGGAAACGAAGAGTGCTCAGTCTTTTGCAATCATGCTTTACGGCCAGCAATACTACGTAACCTCAACTTCGAACGTGCGGAACCCAGGGCGAAATGTCAAACAACGAAGTGGGAAATCAGTCCGCTTTAAAGTTGCCATGGAGAAGGATCAACTGATTATTTACGGAGACGGTAAAAAGTGCTTAAGCCAAAAGCTGAAGGAAGGTTTTGGGCGATGCGTTAGCATTCGACTCGACGATTCCTTTGGCATGCAATCTTCTTGTGAGATCGCGAAGCTTAAATTGTTGGATGGATTTCTTTCTGGCGAGTACATCGATAGCAAACGTAAAGAATTGATCCTGACGATCCCAAGGTTGAAAGCCCGAAATCCACCAGGACAAATCCTCTGCGCAACAAATTTCGACCTTGCTCGCGGGAACATCGTTTCCATGAATGACGATCATGTCATGTTCCGAACTGATGGTTCTGTCAATCGATACTCCCGAGACATTCTTGGAAGCATTGTCTGGATCGACACTGAATCGCTGATCAAGTCGCTTGCCGCTGAAGAAACCGAATTGGATGCGGGCGATGCCGCCGAGCCGGTCGAACAAGAAAAACCCGTCGTAGCGGATAAACGTCAGGTCGCTCAAGTGCTCATGCGAGGAGGCCGTCGAGTCACGTTGGCTCTGAAACGATGGGACCAAGACAAGCTGGTCGGAGAATCCAGTTTGCTCGGCAGTTGCGAAATTCCGTTTGAACAAATCTACGAAATACGAATGGGGAAGTTTGCGACGGAAGCCACCGACATCCCTTGGTCCGACTGGGTTGCCAAAATCGCTCCCAAACCAAAGCTCGAAGGTGGAGGTGCGGGAGAGGATGATGCAACTATTTTTGGTGGCGATTCCCCGCTGATCGGCCAAGCTCCCAAGTTGACGCTCTCGATGCTGGACGGAAAACAACTGAAGACCGAATCGTTGAATGGGAAAATCGTTGTGCTAGATTTTTGGGCAACGTGGTGCGGGCCATGCGTGAAGTCATTGCCGGGCATCAAAAAAGTGATTGACGGCTATCCTGAATCTTCAGTGACTTTGATAACGATCAACCAGAACGAAAGCAAACAGAAGATTGAATCGTTCCTCGCATCGCGAAATCTTGAACTGACGGTCGCTCTCGACAAAGGTGACATTGCAGAGAAATTTGATGTCGAAGCCATCCCTCAAACGGTCATCATTGGCCCTGCAGGAAAGATTCAGTTTGTAAAAGTCGGAGCTTCGAACGACATTGAAAAGAAATTGAGAAATGCCATCGACAGTTTGCTCGACGGCAAGTCGGAATAGTCCTAGCCCATGTTGATTCACGAGCCATCTTTTACCTAGGAAGAGCTTTTTGCTGACTCATGAGTGTGACAGAATGTTCCGGTTCTGAATCGTCGCTTTGACGATAAGATATGGACGATGCGTGAGATACTTTCAAAATCAGAAACCGATAGCCAAGCTATCCTGCGATCCAAGGCGCCGCATCGTGTTGCCGTTTTACTGACCATCATCGTGTTCCCGCTGATCTGGTTTGGCGGATTGGTTACGTCTTGGGATGCTGGCATGGCGGTTCCTGATTGGCCGGGCACGTTTGGCTACAACATGTTCGCCTATCCGATTTCAACTTGGTTCTTCGGCCCATGGGATTTGTTCGTTGAACATGGACACCGATTGCTGGCATCCATTTCAGGGCTGATTGCGATCGCGTTGATGTGGTTCACGTTTCGGCGAGATTCGCGATCGTGGGTCCGCTGGTATTCGGTGGCTCTATTTCTGTTGGTTGGTTTTCAAGGACTGCTGGGCGGAATCCGAGTGCTTTCTGCGAAGGGAAAGCTTGGCGATTTCGATTTCTTCTTCAGCGACCGCACGATGGCCAAGATTCATGGCTGCGTGGGACCGGCGTTTTTCTTAGCGGTCGTTGGTTTTTGCGTTGTCACGTCGCGATGGTGGTTTGAACAAGAGTCATTTCGCGAAACTGGAAAATCATCCCGCTCGTTTACATCGACTTGGCCAACATTGATGTTGGTTGCCGCCTACTGCCAATTGGTCGTTGGTGCATTCCTACGACACATTTCAGAAATGGCTTCTCCACAAGAATATCAAGGGCTGATCGTTTTGCATGTATTGATTGCAACCGGATTGGTCGTCGGTACATTCGTTCAGGCAATTGCGGTTGCCAGAGCCAAACGACGGGAGCCGGCAAGTCGTGGGCTGGTTTGGTCGATTCGTTTTTTGATGTTGACGATTTTGGTTCAGTTTTCTTTGGGATTCGGGACTTGGGTTGTTAAATTTGGCTGGCCAATCTGGTTCGCAGACATGGCGTTTGCGGCGAAGTTTGTTGTGCCTGAAAAAAGTATGTTTCAAATGAATCTGGTGACGGCACATGTTGCCGTTGGGTCGCTGATATTGGCGTTGTGGACGGTTCAGGTTTTCCGATCGCACCGACTTTTTGCTCCAGCGATTCTGGGAGGACGCAACGTGGCATAGGCTTCCAGCCTGTGATTTGTATGTCCACAGGCTGAAAGCCTAAGCCACCTTTTCCACAATCTGACTTCTCAAAGCCAGCGCCCGAGAGGACAATGGCAGTCCCTGAAATTTAAACAAAGCCCTAATGTCGTTGCCCACAGAAACTGAAAAACCGCTCGCCACCGTAGCCGGTACGTCCTTCTCGGAGAAAATTCCTGCCTACCGTGAACTGACCAAGATGCGGATTTCAATCATGGTCGTGCTGACGTTCATCGTCGCAGCGATCGTTTCGGCTGACTTCATCGACGTTTCTATTTTGTTCTGGGGCACGATCGGATGTCTGTTGATTTGCTTCAGTGGCAACGCGATGAATATGTATGTCGAACGAAAGACCGATTCGCTGATGCCGCGAACTGCTGGTCGCCCGTTGCCAGCCGAAAAACTGACTTCGATCGAAGTGTTGGCCTTCGGTGCGATCACTTTCGTCCTCAGTGCCGTGATCTTTTGGTACTTCGTCAATTGGCAAACCACGCTTTGCGCCGCCGTGAACTGGATCGTCTACGTCGTCATCTACACACCGATGAAACGATACACCTGGTTTAACACCGAAGTGGGCGCCGTCGCGGGTGCCCTGCCCGTCATTATGGGAGCCTTGGCAGCGACCGGAACCGTTCCACTGGTCGCGTGGGCTTTCTTTGGAGTATTAGTGTTCTGGCAGTTCCCACACTTCATGGCGATCGCCTGGAAGTACCGACACGAATACAAAGCCGGCGGTTTACAGATGCTGACGGTCGTCGACCCCAGCGGGAAACGAGCCGGTTTCAAATCTGTGCTGACTTGCATTCTGTTGATCCTGTGCAGCCTGACTCCAATTTTGGAAGTTCGCACGATTTACCATGGCATTCTTTTAGTCGTCATCGCATTGATTGTTGGAACACCGTACTTAAAAGCCTCGTTTGTCTTCAACGCAGATCGCAATGACGCCACTGCGAAAAAACTGATGCGATCTTCGCTGTTGTATCTACCGCTCTACATGGTGGGACTTCTGATCGCCTGTTTGACGTAAGCATGACTTCGACATCTCACGACAATTCGCACGCGCATGGTTTGCAATACCAGTCCGCGATTCCAGTCTCCTCCGGCAAGATTGCGATGTGGTTGTTTCTGTCGACGGAGATCATGTTTTTCACGGCCTTGATTGGAACTTACATTGTGCTTCGCTTTGGAGCACCCGAGGGAACGTGGCCGACGCCGCACGAAGTTCACGTTGTCGAGTGGATGGGAGCGTTGAACACTTTCGTACTGATCTGTTCAAGCGTTTCGATCGTGTTTGCGCTCGAGGCCGCGAAACGCAACGCTCCGGACAGGGCCAAACGTTGGATTCTGTTGACGCTGCTTTTGGGAGTCGTGTTTCTGGGCGTCAAAGGCGTCGAATACACTTCGAAGTTCAACCACGGCATCCATCCGAACTTTCCCCGCAGCGCACTTTACGACCGCGCCGACACGATTTGGCTTTCAGGCTTGAAAGAAGATATCCGTGCCCAGATCGGCGTGCTGGAAAACGACAAAGATAACCCGGCGACAAAGGAACGACTCGATCGCCTGCTCCTAGTTCAATCTGGAATGGTTCAGTGGACCGAAGCCAAGGTTGGCAAGACGGGTGACACGATCATGCAAAAGCTGGCGATGGAATCGTTGGCAAGTCAAATTTACCCTGATAGTTTTTCGCAGGAGCAGCTGGGGCGATTCGCGAAGTACACCAGGGATGAACAGGCAGAGGTTTCCGGGTTGCTGACCGAAACCGAATTGCAGTTATCAAACGCCAACTCGACGTTGTCCGCCTTACAGAAAGAAATCGCATCACTCAAAGCCAAAGGTGAGGAAGCGAAAGAAGAGCTGGCGACAAAAACGAAACTGGCGACTGAAACGACCGTCGCTATCACCAAGCTCACCAGCGACATTGCCCCGCTGCGAAATCGAATCAAAGCAATGGACGATCTGCATTTGGTCGACTCCGAGCACGACGTTCATCACGGCATCAATCACCAGTACCATCTAAAACTCCCGATGGTCATCCCCAGTGGAAATACTTGGGCGAATACTTACTTCATGATGACGGGTCTGCATGCGATTCATGTATTGATCGGCTTAATCGTTTTCGTGGTGATGCTGCCGATGACGCTTGGAATTGCGAAAGCTGGGCTGATCGAAAACGTCGCACTATACTGGCACTTTGTTGACATCGTGTGGATCTTTTTGTTTCCTTTGCTGTATCTGTTTTGATGAATCATGCAACACTCCAGTAGAAGCCCGAACCGCAAGCGAGTGATTCCGTCGCTCACATTCGCTATTCACTCGCTTGCGCTCTTGCGCTTCGGGCTTGTATTTTAAGATTGGATACGATTGAGCCATGATCGACCAAACGTCACAACTAGAACCCAAAAGCCATCGCACGGTCTTCATTGTCGTGTTTGTGATGTTGTGTGCTTTGACGGCAATGTCATTCTGGATCGCCAATTCGCACTTGATGGATAACCCACTGACCGGATGGATTGCGATGATGGGTGTTTCGGTTGCCAAAGCATTCTTGGTGATCACTTTTTTCATGCACCTGTGGTGGGAGAAGCGTTGGAAGTACGTGCTAACGGTTCCGGCGTTGTTGATGGGAGCCCTGTTGGTGATCCTGTTAATTCCCGATGTCGCGGACCGGGTTGGCACTTACACAAAAACGCGTTCCAATCACGCTCCGCTGGCAGTTGAATCTTCCCCTGAAAGCCCACACTGACATGAACGTTTCGAAAAACTCTGCGAATAAACGCGGCCCCAACCTGTTGTTGATTGGCGCGTTGGGATTTCTGGCTTGCGTCTTTATGGCAATCGCTGTGATCACTGGTTTGATGACTTCGGCACCGATCGGCGTCGCAGGAAGCTCCCATAACCCTGTCGACCCAAGCGCCGATAGTCCTCCAGGTGCGGTCATCGTCGACGTTCCTTGGAAGCATCTTCATCACATCGACAACTTTGAGATGAAGAATCAAAACGACGAGAAATTCAACACGGCCCAATTCAGTGGTGACAAGCCGTTTCTGGTTAGCTTCTTTTTCGCAACCTGCCCCAGCATCTGCCGCGACTTGAACAAACAGGTGGCGAGGCTCAATGAACAACTTAAGAAAGAAGACGTTGCCTTCGTGACCATCACCGTCGATCCAGATCGCGACACACCGAAAGTTCTGGGTCGCTACGCGGAAGACTTTGGCGCCGTATCACCGCGATGGATATTTCTTACCGACCAGCAATACAAAATCAAGGAAGTCGGCGAACAGATGTTTCGCGTCGAAGTGGTCGACATGGAAAACCACACTGACAACATCATGCTGGTCGACAAATGGGGCAAGTACCGAGACCGATTCAAATGGGACGACCCTTACGACATGAAACGGCTTGTGAAAGTCGTCAAAGAAGTAGCCGCAGAGACAGAGCCGCCGTTGAACGAGATCGTGAAGACTCGAAACGCAATGGTTGGCCACGAACCGATCGACTTGAGCACGATTCAATTCCTGCGTGAATTTCACCTTTACACCAGTGACGAGAAACCGTTTTTCTCGCGTGACTTGACGGGCGAAGTTTGGATCACGAATTTCTTCTTCACATCCTGCCCAACGATCTGCAAAGAGCAATCGAAATACCTCGAAGGATTGCAGAGTCGACTGGGAGACAATCCAACGAAGCTGGTCAGTATCACAACAGATCCCGCTACGGATTTGCCAGCTAAACTGCGAGAGTACGCCCGGTCACACAACGCCAATTCCGACCGTTGGCTATTTTTGACGGGCAACGAAAAAGCGATCCCTCGCATTTCGGCGGAATTTTTCAGTGCGATGGGTGGTACCGATCACCATTCTTCAGAACTATTTGTGGTCGACAAATGGGGCAATGTGCGTGGTCGATTTGACTGGCAGGACGCGGCTCAGGAAGTTGCAATGCTGGGACTGGTGGATGAACTATGGCAGGAATCGCGGCCGCCCGGTGAATTCAAACGAATCGATGGCGGGTAGACGGAGTACACGACGCTGAGAGCGTCGTAATGTCTGTCGACGACGCTCTCAGCGTCGTGTACGTGAATTAGACTCAATACAAATATGAACAACGAACCGACGTCTGAAAATTTATCGCTCGCACGAAAGCTTTATCCGATCGCTGCTGTCCTGACCGTTGCCGTCCTAGCGTTGGTGGGCGTGATGCGACAAGTCAAATTGGATATTGGCGTAGAGCTACACTTCCTTCCTCCCGTCCATGCGATTCTCAATTCAATTGTCGCCGTGTTGTTGGTCGTCGCCCTAGTCATGATCCAACAGCAGAAAATTCGTGCTCATCAAAATGCGATTACTGCCGCAATGGCTTGCTCGGCAACATTTTTGCTCTGCTACGTCGCCTATCACTTCACGACACCGGAAACCAAATTCGGTGGTGAGGGTGCGATACGAATCGTCTACTTCGTACTATTGATTTCGCACATCGTCTTGGCGGCCGTCAGTTTTCCGCTGATTCTGTTCACTTGGATCTTCGGCTTCACCGGCCAAGTCGCACGGCATCGATGGTTTGCAAAGTTCACATTTCCAATGTGGCTGTACGTCGCGGTGACGGGACCGATTTGCTACCTGATGCTTCGTCCCTACTACTAACGCGGTCGTGGCTTCCAGCCATTGGAATTGGTTTCAGGTTTCCATCCGAAAGAAATTCCTTGGAAATCATCGGCCGGTACATTGTGCCGCCCTATCAGGCCCAGGACTTCTCAAAGACATGCAAATCCGGCTGAAGCCTCAACTACGAATAACATGCAAATGTTCGTCACTCGATCTTGCCAAAGCACCTAACGCCTCAAAATCGTTGCCTGTGCTTTGGCTGCACTTTTAACCGGCTTGGAAATCTCTTCGACTTTCGGTTCGAACGCTCGCTTCAATGAGGAGTCACCGGAAGTATCCCAAGGATTTATTTCGCCCAACGAAGGCTTCTCTGCGACAAGCCGACGCTGATTGGACCGAACACTTATATCCCGGCGAAACGGATCCAGGAACCCAGTTCGAGCCACAGGCGACTTCGCCGGCGCGAGTGTACTCAACGGCGACAACTCGACGACTGGTTTGACGACTGGCGGATCTGGAATTGGAACTGGCGGAGATACTTGGCGGATTTTAGGAGCGGATTTCTCAGGTGTCGAATCGATCTCGATCGTATCCGTGCCTTCGTATTCCAAAGCTTCGACATTGTCAGAGGGCGGTTCGACCACCGAATCGACTTCGGCTCCATTGGAATAATTTTGGTCGGTGGATTGTGAGTCAATCACTTCGCCTTCGATGTACTGGTCCACGTATTGCATTTGCGACTGCTGCATTCCGCAACAGAAACGATCGTTCTCGGCGACGCCTTCGCGAGCCGCGACGCGAGACCCAATCGATGAATCGATCTCACCGGGATCAACCCATTCGAAATTCGAATCCAACTCCATCGTTCCCATATCGAAATCCAGATTCCGACGGAGGACTTCGTACTGAGCCCATTGACTCAAATAAGCGTTTTGCTGACCCGACAAACTTTGAATCGCTTGCGCCAGGAACGTCGCTGTCGTGTCGCTCTGACCGGCACGCTCGCCAACCGCCGGCGGTGCGAACAAGTTCGCTCGGTTAAGCTTTACCTGGTCAATTTGGTTCTGCAAGTTTGTACGGACCAATTCAAAGAGAACTTTATTCTGGTTAATACTACGAAGAGTCAACCGTAGACTTTGATGAATCGAATCTTCGAATTGATAGTAACTTCGACGAGCCTGCTGATAGGAAATCTGTGCCTGACGGTAAGCGTTTCGCTCAGCCTGACGAACGATCGGAGCATCAAAACGGAATCCTGCACTCAAGTTTCCATCCTCGTAACGAATGCGAAACGGGTTGTCAGCATTCGCGTTTCCAATTTCGCCTGTCAAAACAAGATCGACTTGAGATTCAAGTTGATCAGCGAAGAACTCGATTTGCCGCCAGTTATCAACAAGAGCGGCTCTGGCATTCATCCAGTCGCGACGCAAACACCTCGCAGTTTCAAACGCGGTCCCAGAATCGATCTCAACATCCGTGATTCCGATCGAGCTCGCTCTGGCTTCCGCCTGCAGAAGTGCCATTTCGAGAACGTTTCCGTTGACTTCATTTAGGAGGTCGGGAATTCGACGCAGTAATTTCTCAAGATCTTCGCTCGAGATGTCGTCTTGCGACTTTTCAAATTCTTCAAGCTCTTCGATGCTGACTCGAATCTCTTCAAGCGCCCCATCCAGTAAGGCGACCAGAGATCGAGGGTTGTCTTCTCCGTCCAGCTGTGTCGCCAAAACGTCGCTCGTAGGAATCGATTCTGCGGAAAAAACTTTTGGCTCGACCCTTGACTCGATACGGCCTGACTCAATGTCATCAACAATTCTAGAAAGATACTCTAGCCGATCCTCGCGACTGTCCTTCAACGCTGCGATATCCTTTGAAACAATCGCGCGGTCTTCCTCGAGAATGTTGTCGATTAATTTTTCAGCTCGTTTGACGAAAGGTAAAAGCTCCTCTGTTTGCGATTTCAGTGCTTTATTGATCGCATCAAAATCTTCATCAGAATCTTCCAATCGGGCTCGTGCATCGATATTCAGTGCGAATTCAACGATGAATTTACTCGTTTCGTCTCTCAAACGCCGAATATCCTCCAACTGATCTGGAAACCGATCATCGATCAGACTGAATGCATCCAAGAAGGGATCTTCGATCACGATCTGCAAATCTTGTGGCAAGCCAATCGAAACTTTGAATTGGTCCAGTGCACTTTGGTAGGCAATTTTTGCATTGAGCAATGTTTGTTGCTGTCCATAAACGTTCGACTCAAACTGCGTCACTTGCAGCTTATCGATACGGTCGGCTTTAAACAGTTCACTAAACTGAATCAAAAGCGATTCGAACTGAGCCACACCGAACTCGATGTTTTTGATTTGCTGTTTCTGTTGCAGCAGCCCAATGTAGCCACCCACGTTGGAACCGGAGAGTCCCGGTGCGTTTAGAAAAGCGCCCGAGTTTTGTGATGGTCCGGCGCCGGCGTTGCGTCCGGTTGCAATCTCGAGATAGAAACCACGTCGGAATCGTTCGAGCTGCCGAACGTTAGCCAATAGAATCCTTTCTGCTTGAGTCAACGACTCTAGAATTCTTTCACGACCAGCTCCGCGAAGCAGAGGCTGAATGACCGAGAAGTTGATCAATGAATTGGCCGACTGGGTGTTGTTTCCGGAAAACTCCCACATAATCGTATTCGCTAGACCAACAACGAAGTTCGCGCCGGTGATTCCCAGCCGACTGGCCTGCAACCCTTGACCATTTTCACCGAGAGAACTGGTGAGGTTCGTCGATGACTGGCCTGTGCCGTTGTTGAATCGGCCGCTACTGGTCAGGAACGAATTGAATCCTGAAAACAGCTGCGTATCAAAACCGAATCGCTGAATCGAAACTTCGAGCGCCGACAAATACAGGGTCTCACGCTGCTGCTGCAAATCGGTGCTATGTATCAGCGCTAATCGGTAGGCGTCCGACAGCGACAGAACGACTTCGCCGTTTTCATTGGTTGGCAAATAGGACTGCCAAGTCGGATTTTCTACTTCGTTGATGTCACCATTTGCGTGCCAGTGGGGGTAACCGGGCTTGTTGTCAACCGTTTGCATCAGCTTGTGAGCAGCCGGATCATCGGGAGGGATCGGCGGATGGTCGGCAGAAAACGGATCGAACATTCGGGACATCGGATCAATTTCAATGCCTCCAGTCGCGGAATCCCATCGCGAACCGGCTTTCTCTTTGATCAATCGCCGAGCCTCTGCATCGGCTTGCCGACGATAGAATCCACGATGGCATCCAGCGATCAGCAAGAGCTGGGCTGAACAAATGATGCCCAAAACCGCCAACGCGATCGATCGATATCTGGTGGCGCAGCCGAAGCGACGCTTTGTGGTTTCTGTGCGGGTCTGGGACACAGTGATTCCTTGTTGTTCCTGTTTTAGCCACGCCAAGTTCGGGAGCGGGGCTTACGGGCTAAGTCGAGCCGACACAAAATCGGGGCGACTTCCTACGACTGGTTGCTCCGGAAAATGCGGGCTTCCGGTGACTTTGCGGACTGTTCCGAACTTTTCGGGTTATTCCGTTGATACCAATACACAGGCTTTTATCGGTATTCGGGGTTTTTCGGCGTCGAACTTAAACCGTTTGTCCGTATTGGGGCGAATCAGACAAACCAACGAAGCAATGGCAAGCAAACAGTCCATTTAGGTCGATAGCAAAACTTGACAGGAGAATTGCCCAATTTATCATCGAAACGTCCGTTTACCGGGTAATTTGCGTTCCAGACGGACGCAGCGGACGTAATATAGAGAACCGGATTGCCTCGCATTTGACCAGCGATTTCGGCACGACGAAGCCCATCTACTTGACTTGATTTAGCGCCCATCATGATCCTTTACGCCATACTTGGACTGCTCTTTATTGCGATGGTCGTGCTTGCGGTCCTGTCTGCTAAGAAAGATTGGCACTGGCTGAACCCCGTACTGCTCGTCTTCATTTTCATCGCCGGTTCGGCTGGCATGATTGGAATGGCGCAAACGCTGCACCTTCGCCGCACCGCTGTGAAAGCTGTCGACAAACAAACCAAGCGTGTTGCTGATCAAGAAGCACTGCGTCAGAAAATAATCTTCGGCGACATCAGCTCTGCCGAATACGGACCAGAGTCGTTGCGTGGATTAAGCCAACAGCTCGAGTTGATGCAACTCGGTCGTGGCCGCGAATGGGGCGGTGGAAAAGTCACCAACGCCGAAGGCCAAATCAAATTCACTTTCGCTGTCGAGCAACCTGAAGTTGAAGACGAAAACATGTCGCTCGAAAACGTCGAGCTTTATGCATTCGCTGACGTTGTCCTTCAGGATAAAGTAACTCCAGTTCAGTTCGTTGGAAAATTCCTCGTCGTAAACCAATCGACAACGGAACTCACTTTGGTTCCATCAGTTCCAATCGCGAACTTTCAAGAATACGGAGATCCTAAAGCAGTTTCATGGACTCTGTTTGAAAGAATGCCTTTCGATCGACACGGTGTGTTTCGTGAAGTTGCCGGCATGAACGGTGACAACTTTGACATCGCCAAGTTTCGACAGTTTCTGATGGCTGAGGCATTTGCTCCTGAGAAAGTCGGATTTCCTCAAAACAGCCCCCAATACGAACGGCTCATCGATGAGTTTAATTTTGATGGTCTGTCCATCGGCGTGATTGAAGAGTGGGTCGAGAAGGCACCGAATCGTGCTTCTCGATTCGAGCCCGGTCCATCTGAGGTCTTCGTTCGCTACAAGTTCAATGGAAATTCAACCGAGACTTACACCGTCGACGACAAATCGGGAAAGCTGGACACCGACGGTACGTTCTCTGTTCAAGGTCACGCTGTCGATCCGCTTTTGCAACTATCGCCAGGCGAAGAGTCGCGTGATGTGACCTTCAAGAAAGACGATGTCGTTGAAATCGATTTGCGGACAGCAGAAGGTTACCAACGGCCTGATGGAACTTCTGTCCCGCCATTTACCGAGCGTGAACCAAACGTTGAAGTCGTCGATCGTATTTTCCGTCGCAAGCTGGTTGATTTCCCTTATGAGATGACCAAGCTTTACAATCGTGGCTCGCAAGCTGAGAACGATACAAACCGGTTGGTCAGCAACAGCGAAGTTCAGAATACAGCCATCGCGGATATGCTGAAACAACAGCAAGATCGAACTCGCGAAAAAGTTGCTTACGAAAACGACAACAAACTTCTTCGAAACGACCTCGATCGGGTTAACGACGTTCTGCAACAACTTGAGCAGCAAGTCTCCGACGATGCTCGCAAAATCGAAATGCTTGCAAACCAACTTGCGGATCTTCGTCGTAGCCTTGAAATGCGTGCTCAGTCTCTCAGTTCTTCCGGTCGGTAGATTTGGCAAATGGACGCATCGGCTGACACCCTGTTTGCGTAACTGTCGCACGCTGGAAGCCTACGCCCACCTAGGGCATTTCGATAATGCGGTTGTCTTTGCGGCTCAATCAACCGATAAATAGATAGAGCGAATCCACGGTTCGCAATTTCTTCACGCACGGTTTGGTTGATCAGCGACCAAGGAGCATTAATGGGCTTTGAGGATCGACAGTACACTCGCGACGAATCGATGTTCGGTAGTAACAGAACCGGACTGGCTCAGTATTCGATCATCGCCATTCTGATAGCGATCAACTTCATCGTTTGGATCGCGGATATGTTTTTCCAGACGAACTCTTTTCTTGCCCTTGAGGTTGGAAAGCCGTGGCGAGTCTGGACTTTCTTGACGTACGGGTTTACCCACGCTTCGATCGAAACGAACGTCTTTCATATCATCTTCAACATGTTCGTGCTGTTCATGTTTGGTAGGCCCGTCGCTGAGCGATTGGGGCGTTACGAATTTCTTCGGTTCTACCTCGTCGCGATTATCGTTTCCGGACTGGCATACTTTCTTTGGAGTTTCTTGAGCGGTGGAAGAGGTTCGGTTGTCGGTGCTTCTGGTGCAACGACCGCCGTCCTTATCCTGTTCATCCTTTGGTATCCTCATCAGAAGCTGTTTCTGATGGGGATCATCGAAGTTCCAGCTTGGCTACTGGGCATCGGACTGATTGGCTACGACCTATTAAGAGCATTCAATCCAGCCTCCGATGTTGCTTGGCAAGCGCACATAGCGGGTGCTGCTTTTGCGTATCTGTATCTCCATTTCAAGTGGGACTTTCGGTGGATGAGTAGCCTCTCTGGTTGGATGCCGAAACCAAAAAGTAAATTTGGCGTCTACGATCCTGACGGTGACGTGGAAACTGAAAAAACAGATCGTTTGAGCGAAGAAGGCGATCGGATCCTAGCAAAGATCAGCCAACAGGGCGAAGACAGCCTAACACGAAGAGAACGCAAAACGCTGGAGCGTTACAGCAAGTCAATTCGTAAGCGAAAGTGATCGTGTCGCTCAGCTAATGTCGCTCAGCTTTCCAAGCTGATAGCGCGCCCACTGGCAGCTTTCCTATCGGCAAACGGGTCATCAACAGTATCGCTTTCAAATCCGCACGCTTTCGGTTCGGAGAACCGAGCGACAATAGCCTATGCCACCTGTTTTGTCATGTTAAAATACGCTTTTTCCCAATCACCCTTTTTCGTCATCCCATGCCTGAAACAACAACTGCTCCGCAACTTGAGAACTGGACCCGTCAACAGGTTGTCGAACTTTTTGAACTTCCATTTAACGACCTGATGTTCAGAGCGATGACGGTTCATCGCGAGAACCACGATCCGAACACCGTCCAACTCAGCACACTGCTGAGCATCAAAACTGGAGCGTGTCCGGAGGATTGTGCTTACTGTCCGCAGAGTGCTCGTTACAAAACTGGTTTGAAAACTGAAAAGTTGATGCCGCTGGACCAGATCGTTTCCGCCGCAACCCGCGCCAAAGAAAACGGTGCCAGTCGGTTCTGCATGGGAGCTGCCTGGCGGAGCCCGAAAGACTCCGACATCGAACAGGTCTCAGCCGCAATCCGCGCCGTCAAAGATCTCGGCCTGGAAACATGTGCCACGCTCGGCATGCTCAAAGAAGAACACGCCACAGCTCTGCAGGATTCTGGACTGGATTACTACAACCACAATCTCGATACTTCACCTGAATTCTACGGCGACATCATTTCCACGCGAACTTATCAGGATCGTTTGGATACTCTCGAAAACGTTCGCCAAGCCGGCATGAAAGTTTGCTGCGGTGGAATCGTCGGCATGGGAGAAGATCTCGATGATCGCGCAGGATTGCTGGTGACGCTGGCCAACCTCGACCCGGCACCCGAAAGCGTTCCAATCAACAACCTAGTCAAAGTCGCCGGTACTCCGATGGCAGACAACGAAGACATCGATCCGTTTGACTTCGTTCGCACGATTGCCGTTGCCCGGATCCTGATGCCCAAGTCCTACGTACGTCTTTCAGCTGGCCGCGAAGAAATGAACGACCAACTCCAGTCGTTGTGTTTTCTCGCTGGAGCAAATTCGATCTTCTACGGAGACAAGCTCCTCACCACCGGCAACGCCGCAACTGATCGAGACCGCCAGCTGTTCGGACGACTAGGACTGAAATCACTCGGTGGCCAATTCGAAGCCGTCATCGCCGAATCGTGTGCGGACTCAGATTCCAACAGTCATTCCGGCTGCGGACATTGCGGGTAACAATTGAGCAAAACACAGCTTCACTGCCGTTTCGACTAGAATGATTTTGCGTAGTATCGCTGCGAACATTCTCATTCGAGGCCAACCGTGACATCGACCCGCAAATTGACTTGCTACTGCTTTTCCATCGCTTTCGTCGTGATGCTGTGCAACTGCGTTGCGAAAGCCCAATCCGAACCCACTGTTTCGGAGGAACAGAAACAGTGGCACAACATCACGCTAACTTTCGATGGCCCCACAGCTTCTGAAGATGGTGATCCAAATCCATTTACGGACTACCGATTCGATGTGACGTTTGTTCACGAATCAACCGACACGACTTACAAAGTGCCGGGCTACTTCGCTGCTGATGGAAACGCAGCGAACACTTCTGCGACCTCCGGAAACAAATGGCGTGTTCATCTGGCACCCGATCATGTGGGCCAGTGGAACTACAGTGTTTCGTTTCGAAAAGGGAAAGGCGTTGCCGTTTCGGATGATGCCGCAGCCGGAGAACCGGTCGCGAATGTTGATGGGTTGAAGGGTACGCTGGAGATTGCTGCGACCGACAAAGCGGGACGTGACTTTCGTGGAAAAGGACGGCTCGACTACGTTGGCAAACATCATTTGAAATTTGCAGGAAGCGGCGAGTTCTTTCTCAAAGCAGGCGTTGATGCTCCAGAGAATCTATTGGCTTACAGCGGCTTCGATGGTGACTTCAAATCCGACGGGCACAAAGACAAGCTGGTCAAAAGCTGGGAGCCGCATGTTCAAGATTGGAAGGACGGTGATCCTTCGTGGAAAGACGGCAAAGGCAAAGGACTGATCGGCGCCGTGAATTATCTGTCGTCGCAAGGACTCAATGTATTCTCATTCTTGACGCTCAACATCGAAGGCGATGATCGCAACGTGTTTCCTTACACGAGTTACGACGAGCGATCTCGAATCGATTGCTCGAAGATGGACCAATGGGAAATTGTATTCTCTCACGGGGACAAAATGGGAATGTATCTTCACTTCAAAACACTCGAATGTGAAAACGTCAACCTCTTGGACAATGGTGAAATGGGTCCGCAACGAGCACTCTACTACCGTGAATTGATTGCACGATTCGGCCACCACTTGGCGATGAATTGGAACCTCGGCGAAGAAGTTGGCTATGTCAACAAAGTCAGTACCGAGAAAAAAGTCGCTTGGGCGAACTACTTTGCAGAGCATGATCCTTACCATCACCACATCGTCATCCACAATGGCAACAAGCACTTCGATCTACTGGGCGATGCCTCAGCATTGACTGGGTTCTCCCTGCAGACCAGCCAAGTCGACTTCAAACATGTTCACGGCAGCACACTGAACTACCTTCGTCGCTCGGTTGCTGCAGGTAAGCCTTGGGTTGTCGCCTGCGATGAACCTGGCGACGCACAACATTCGTTGATCCCCGACGCGGAAGATCCGACTCACGACAATCCGCGAAAGAATGCTCTGTGGGGCAACATCATGGCTGGCGGTGCGGGCGTCGAATGGTACTTCGGCTACAAACATGCTCACAGTGATTTAACTTGCCAAGACTTTCGTGTCCGCGAAAACATGTGGCAGCAGAGTCGCATTGCGTTGGACTTTTTTCGCGAACAGAAGATCCCGTTTTGGAATATGAGCAACGCCAACAAATTGCTGCTCAGTGACAACGGCTACTGTCTTGCACAGAAAGGAAAGCTCTATCTAGTTTTCGCTAAAGACGCATCGGAAACGTCGCTTGATCTGTCCAGTGCTGATGGCGTCTTCGAAATCCATTGGTTCAATCCACGAACTGGAGGCGATGTACAAACCGGATCGATCGAAGCCATCAAAGGCGGCGGGAAATTTATGCTTGGGCAACCGCCTGCTGATGCGAACAAAGATTGGGTCGCGATCGTAAAACCCGGCACTGCTGGGAAAAACTATAGCTCTTTTGGTGGGCCCGCCAAGGAACAACCAGCTGACCCAATGAAACTACTCGCGATGCAGGACTTCAAGTTTGTTGTCGGCGACGGGTTCGTACAAGGCTACAAAGATAATGGCCGCAAGGCCTTGGCGATCAACGCGGCCAAACACCAGAACAAGTTCGCTGCCGCGGAAGGAAAGTACAAAGGCAAGCCAGGAAAGTACGATCTGGTCCTAAACGCGCTGACCGAAACCGACGGAGAGAGCACTTATCGTGTGCTGATCGCTGGCAAGAAAGTAGGCGAAGCAACCAATCCGGAGACAACAAAAGACTACAAGGTCGCCACTCATCGGTTCAACGGTGTTGAACTACAAACTGGTGACATGATTCGCGTTGAATTCAGCACGGCATCGAATGGGAAGATCCCCGAAGGCGACGCATTTGCGTTCTCTCGCGGACGCTGGCGATCGGTGCAGTTGCTCAAGCCAAGCCAATAGCCGACCGTCCGCCCTTAGGCAGAAGCAAATAGGACCGACGACCCCCAGATTGTTGATCAATTTAGGCATTTGCAGAGGAACGCTTTGAGGGACAGATTGTTTCAAATACAAAGTTCCAGCTTGTATTCACGACATGGTCATGTAACCTCGAATGGCAGCCGTGCACCTGTGTTCCGCTTCCTGAAATTAAAAGTCCTGTAATGCAATTTCCGCTTCGAATTCGAATTGCGACCGTCGTCTTTGGATTATTTCTAACACTTCTCACGACGGCCGCGGCTTTTGCAGAAGAAGCCAACGACAAGAAACAGGATGCAGATGGCCCATCGATCCTTCTGAAAAATGCAACCATTCATTCAATGGGCCTTGAAGGTACTTTTGTTGGCTCGATCGTCGTTGCCGACGGAAAGATCGCTGCGATTGGCGAAGAAATCGAATCGCCCGAGGACGCCCAAGAATACGATCTCAAAGGGTTCCACGTGACACCCGGCTTGATCGAAAGCCGAGGCAAGCTTTGGTTGACAAGCCAAGCCATATCTGAAAGCAATTCAAAAGCTGAACTTAAAGTCGTCGACGCGATCGATCCGTGGAACGAGGATTGGAGAGAACTGGCCGCCCAAGGGATTACTTCTGTTTACGTTCAACCCAATTCAGTCAGTGCGGTTGGCGGCATGGGAGCTGTACTTCGAGTCGGTCCTCACGGATCAGTTGAAGACATCGTGATGAAAGACGACGTCGCTGTCCAAGTATCCATCGGTACTCGCGGTCGATCTTCGAAAGATCGTTACGCTCAGATTCAGGCCTTGGAAAAACTCCTCAAAAGCGCCCAGGACAAAAAGAAGGATAAAGACGAAAAAGAAGGCGATGAAAAAGACTCCGACGAAAAGGATGAGAAGTCGGAAGACAAAGATGACGAAGACGACTACAAGGAAGAAGAGAAAGAAGACAGCGACAAAGATGACGACAAAGACAAGAAGGACGACGACGACAAAGATGAAGACGAAAAGAAGGACGTCACCAAGGAGATTTTCAAACGCGTTCTAAAACGCGAAATTCCGCTGTTCATCGAAGTCCATCACTCCGACTCGTTGAAGCGTGTCCTTGCGTTGGCAAAAGAGTTCGAAATCCGTGTTGTTTTGGATGGTCTATCAAAAGTCGCAAGCTGTTGTGATGAACTGGCAGACAGCAATCACGCCTTGGTCGTAGGACCGTTCTTCGAGCCCGGCTCGGCACCTGATTACCGCAAAGACAGCGATCTAAAATGGTTTGCTGAAATGGACTCGGACGAAAAGCTCTGGACGCTGTCAACTTTCGCAAGCACGGCACGCGGTTCTCAAGCTCTTCGAATCAATGCGTCTCATGCCGTAAATCACGGCATCAAATCTGAAGAAGTCCTCAAATCGCTAACCGCCAACGCGGCTCGAATGCTTGGCGTTTCTGATCACGTTGGAATGCTTAAAGAAGGCATGCAAGCCGATATCGCTGTATTCGCCGGCGATCCGATGGATTCGAGCACACCGGCTCGATTGGTGCTCAGCCACGGCAAAGTGATTTTTGAAAGCGACGTTGCGGCGACAGAATCAGCCAAGGCAGAAAATCCGGTTTCGCTCCCAGATTTGCTGCCTGAATCCTATGTCGTATCAACCAGTCGCATGCTTCGTGGTGGAAAACTCTCTCCGGGAAGTATCATCATTGAGAATGGCATGATACTCGGTGCGATAAAGGGTTCTTCGAAGAAACTGAACGTTTCGCAGTCGGACGAGAACGGCAAGAAAAATCTCCAAGTCTTCGATCTAGGTGACACCATCGTCACGCCTGGCCTTGTCATCGCACACTCGGCGCTCGGGCAAGCAGCTGCGATCAATGATTCGACTGAATCTGACGCCAGCCACCTCCGCGCCGTCGACGCTTTTGACCCAACAACCAAGAAAGCCAAAGAAGCTCTCGCCGCTGGATTCATTCATATCGGACTCGCACCGGGGACTTCCACCACATCATCTGGAGCGATGGGACATGTGCGACTTGGAGTTAGCGACTACGTCGTGTCGCCAACGATCGCCAATCAGTTCGTACTCTCTGGCTCAGCCCGAAATGTCGAACGATTCCCGGCTTCGCTCAACGGCCAAGTCCGCATGATCAGCGACTTGTTTGGCGGCAGCCTTGTCGATTCGAGAGTTTACCTTTCGACCGCGATTGCCAGATCAATCGCCAATGAAAAATTAGCTTGTGTAAGAGAAGTCGCCGACGGAAAACGCAAATCAGTTTTCCTCGCGAACGACAAAGTTGAAATTCGATCAGTCATCGCACTTGCGAACAAGAACGGGCTCGCTGCTCCGACGCTGGCTTCGAACGGTTCCGTTGGCGACCTCGCCGCCAAACTTGCAGAAAACAAAATGGGATTGCTTGTCTTTCCGATAGGCACCGCAGACCTGAACCGTCGTCCACTTCAAACCAAAGCAGCCATTGACGCTGGAGTATCCATTGGATTCGTCGGCGATTCGGCTGAGCAAGTTCGTACAACTGCTTCGATGCTTGTATCAGCTGGAGTTCCGGAAGAAAAAGTGCTCAGCGGTTTGACCGAAGGTGGTGCCGCATTGGTCGGCATGAAGAACGTCGGACTCGAATCTGAATCCAAAGCGGACTTCGTCGTCTGGAGTGCATCGCCTGTCAACGCTGCCGCGAAGCCATTGAATGTCATTGTCGATGGCAAGCCTGTTTCCAAAAAAGTAAGCCAATGAAACGACTGAGATCCATTTTGAAAACAGCACTCGCTTGCGGAATTTGCATGGTGATCGTCGCATGTTTCGCGACGCCCTGCACCTTTGCCGACGATAACGACTCCACCGCGACGCTGTATAAGGCCAGCAAGGTCTACACGATGGACGGCGATCCACTTTCGCCCGGTCAGGTGCTGGTCGTTGATGGCAAAATCAAAGCGGTATCTGAAAGCGTTGATTTGGCTGGCATCGAAGCAGAATCAGTGGACTTGGGGGAGAACAGCGTCTTGATGCCGGGCTTGGTGGACGCCTATTCGCAAACTCCGCTCAGCAGCACCGGCATGGACGAAATCACCAGCGAAGTGACTTTGGACTTTCAAGCCATCCATTCCATCGACTGGGACAAAAACGCACTTCGTCGACAGCTTCACGCCGGAACAACCACCGTCAATGCTTCGCCAGGAACGCAAAACGTGATGGGCGGAACCGCAGCGATCGTCAAAACGATGGACCACGGCGAAACGGTTCTGGTCGAAGATGGAGCAATGCTTACGGCGATGTGCAACGACCCTGCTTCACGAAATTTTTCGCGATCCCGGCCCGACACGATCTATGTCCGCCAGCCGACAAATCGCATGGGTGTCGTTTGGATCTTGCGAAACACGTTCGACAAAGCCAAGCGATCAACAGATAAAGACACTTACAAAAAACTGAACGAGTCCGTTGCCGGCGAACGACCGCTGATGATGGTTAGCCGCATGTCTTACGACATCGTGACCGTTGGAACGTTGGCGGATGAGTTCGGATTCAAACCAATCCTTGTCGGTGGCGAGGAAGCATACAAAGTCAAAGAAGAATTGATTGAACGAAAATATCCGCTGATTTTGAAGTACGACAATCCGGGAACGACACGAGGCGCTGAAGGTTCTGAGCTTTGCTGGAACAATCCAGGCATCCTCGCAAAAGCCGGACTGACGTTTGCAATCGCTGGCGACAATCTTCTGGAGAAAGCTCGCTTTGCTCGCCGGTTCGGATTGGACGCGGACGTTGCGATGGCTTCCATCACCTCGACGCCTGCGGACATCATCGGCGTCTCAGACCGAGTCGGCAAGATTGCAACGGGCTACGACGCGGACTTGATCGCTTTCACTGGCGAACCACTTGAATTAACCACTTCGATTCGTTGGGTCATGGTCAACGGTAAGACCACAGATCACCAAAAGGAAAACTAAACGTGTTTAAAAAGATAACCTTTCTGGCCGCTGTTGCCGTCATCGCACTGGCAACGACTTCGAATTTGCACGCACAGAAACCCCTGGCGTTCAAAGGTGCGAAAATCATTACGATGGCCGGCGAAACCATCGAAAACGGCACGATCGTTTTCCGCGATGGAAAGATCTCGGACGTTGGCGCCGATGTCAAAGTTCCCGTGGAAGCTCGCGTCATCGACGCCCGCGACAAGGTCATCATGCCAGGCTTCGTGGAGGCTCATACTTCTTCCGGGATGAGCCAAGCGAACGAAACGAACCCCGTTGTTCCTTACGTTTCGGTTATCGATTCCATCGATCCAATGAACTCCTATTTCCGATCAGCGAGGCGAAACGGAGTTACAACGGTCCGAGTCGTACCAGGAAATTCTACGTTGATTGGCGGCCAGGCAGCTGTGATCAAAACCGGTGGCGAATTCATCGATGACATGGTTCTTAAATCGGATGCCGGCGTAAAGATCTCCCTGCGCCCTGTTAGCGGCAGTCGGATGGGACATCTCGCCAAACTTCGCAAAGCGCTCGATGAGGCCAAGCGAAAGTTGGACAAGAAGAACAAAGCGAAGGAAGAAAAAGAAGGCAAAGACGACGACGAAAAGGACGACGACGAAAAGAACGCTAAAAAGAAGGGCGTTAAGAAGAAGGACGTCGACAAGGACGACAAAGGGAAAAAGAAAGACGCCAAGAAAAAAGACGCTGACAAAAAGAAGGATAAAGAAGACGACAAAAAAGAAGAAGAAAAGAAGGACGAAGACAAAGACAAAAAGAAAGAAGACAAGGACGAGAAAAAATCTGACGACAAGAAGTCCAAGAAGAAAGACGAGCCTGAAGAAGTCGAGTCCGAATTGGACAAGGCGATGTTTGCCATCCTCTCAGGCGAACTGCCCGTCA
>CAZORS010000055.1:0-3227 GCA_964582025.1 uncultured Pirellulaceae bacterium
TCAGGCTGATTTTCGCTGGCGTTGTAACGTTCGTACTGCAACTCGATTTCATTCGACGTCAGCATCGTTCCGCCTCGCTTGACGGCTGCTTCAAACGCATCGGCAACCATCTCTCGCGCTTCGATCGGAAGGTCGCCTTGGGAGACAAAGCCGAGCATCGCTCGTTGAGCCACGGCGGATGGCTGGGAAGCAAGAATCTTCGCTGCCGCAGAAGTGAACTCAGGATGATAGAGCAACCCAAGCAACTGTTTTTGATGGGCAGCGAAACGATAGTAGCTCAACTGGGGATCAACGACGGATTCCTCAAGCCACTGAACCGCTCGAGACGCATGTCGATAGCGATCGTCGCTGCTAACGGACCACGGCGATTCCTGTTTCTCCAGCTGTTCCAGCTGCAGTGCAATCGCGGGACCATCAAGGCTAATCGGAAACGTCAACAAACGATCGATGCCTTCTGTGTATCGAACCGACTTGATCAAGCGGTTCGAATCGCGAGCCAACAACCCGATTGGCATGCGACGCGTCTTCCAATGGCTGCGGAGTTGCTGGACCAATTCGCGATGGGCAGGCCGAGTCAACGTATCGCTGACGACAAGCATCGCAACGTCGGGATCCTTGGTGGCCTTCTCGAAAAACTCTTGGCTCGATGTGGCGGACGTGGTCGCCCATCCTGCCGGGCCAACCGCTGAGGCCCAAGCCTGCGTTACTTCGTTTCTGTTGTGCCCGATAGCCATTTTCTGCTTGAATCTGCTCGACGCGAGAAACGCAGCCAGTTCACCAACGTAGCTGCTGCCTGCGTAAGCTGATTTTGGATTGATCTCCGCGATCGCATCAAAGGCTGCAAATTGTAGGTGTCGGTCGCCGACGAGAATTGCGTCGACCAAAGGACGCTGGCGATTGCCAATCAACAGATTCGAATCGCCAATCTGTTTCAGCACTTCACAGGATGCCGTCGCCGCGTTCATCAAATCCATATCAATGGCACGCACGAGAAGCTTTTCAATTTCAGCGGCATGGATGTTGTCGGCTTGCTTGAGAAACGCATCAACGTTGATTGGATCCGACGGGCCCGACTGCCACTTGAGAGATTCAAGCTGCGAGAGCAAATGAAGTTCGCGGTTGCGAGCACTTGCAGGATTGATTTCGAAAAGAGTTTTAGCTAGATCCGCAGCACGCATTCGAGCCGCAACGTTCGCGTTGGCTTGCGAAACTTCCAACTTTTCCGTTTCGTCATTCCAAGCCCAAAAATCTACATCGCCAAACAGGCTATCAGCCGCAAGTCGTCGCCCGTTCAGGAATTCTTCGACTCGGCCAGCCAGACGATCTTCAACTTGCGATCGGTCCGGTGCGCGTCCACTTTTTTCCAGTTGGTATGCGGCCAGATCGCGGTACGGCGATTGTGTCCGCATGGAGAGCGAAGTTCGCAACAGCATGTCGATCGCTTCGTTTGATTCCTGCTTCGCCAAGCCACGGATTGCTTCGATTCGCACTGAAGCATTCGACGCTTCCGCGGCACCGAGCAAAGGCCCGATTGCTGCATCTCCAAACGCATAGAGAGCTCCTCGCAAAGCGGGGAAATCATCTTCCCGACTCTCGTCCGCAAACGACTCAAGCACACGAGCGACCGCTTTGTCGCCGATTCGATTCAGTTTCGCAAACGCCTCGCCGCGAGCATATTCACTCTCGTCGCCAAGCTCTTTGATCAGCATTGCAATTCGTTCGTCAGAGTTCGCCCACTCCGACGCATTGCGGAATACTTTCAGGACAACTTCGCGGCCCAGCGGTTGTAGCTCGTCGGTTCGGGCGATCCGATACAAAAGATCTGAGCCAGCCAATCGATTCAGTTCGTAGCTCGCTTCGCCATCGAGTTCCAGCTTCGAAAGCGAATCAAGATATCCATTCGCTTTGTCAAAGCGTTCGATGTCCAACATCAAGCCAATCGCTTTGGTGATCTGGATATCAGTCGTTGGATTTGATTGCTCGACGGATCGCACCAGTAGCTCTTCCGAATTTTCAATTCGGACAACTCGTTCTTCAGAACCAAGCTTGATAATGTCGCGGCGATCCGCTTCGGATTCGTCAACGATAACGGTCGAATCCTGCGCGAATGTGGTGGCAGTTGGAGAGGCAATCAGCAGCGCAGCAGCGATCAGGATGTAGGTTTGAAGGGAACGACTGAATATTTGCATAATCATGACCAGAGGAGATCGTCCAGATCAACCGCCACACATGAGGGCTGGCGCGATGGATCCGATTGTAATTGCTGGGGTGCCGTTGTCGTCTACCAAACGACAAAAAGTGCTCCGGTAGCTCGGTTTGTGAACAAACAGGTTTCAAACGGGATTCAAACGGCTTTTCCACCGTTGAACCTGCATTTGAACCCGGTTTGGAGCAGTCGATCCGTAACTTTGGAACGCTGCGACCGCGTTGGCGACTCCCAATACAGAATAGATAGACTCGTCTAAGCTGGCGTCGAAAGATTGGAAATCCTGTAGCTCCAACTGGGAAAGTGTGACGGTTTTTTCGGTTGCGAGCTTTACCAGTCCGCCAATCAGATGATGCGCCTTCCGCTGCGGCGTTCCACGCTTGATCAGGAACTCCATCAGCGTTGTCGCATCAAGGAATCCTTTTTCCAGACGGCTATTGATCGATTCCCGTTTGAGTTTCGCTCCAGCGACCAGAGGTGCGGCCACTTCGAGGCATCCTTCGATCGTATCGACAGCTTCGAAGAAAGGTCGCTTATCCTCCTGCAGATCGCGATTGTAAGCCAGCGGCAAACCCTTGGTCAGCACCAGCAACGTCTGCAGCGACCCGATCACGCGAGCCGATTTGCCACGAGTCAATTCCAGCACGTCTGGATTAATCTTCTGTGGCATGATCGACGAACCAGTACAGAATTCGTGCGGTAGCGAAATGAAATCGAACTCAATCGTCGACCACAGAATCCATTCCTCTGCCCAACCGCTTAAATGGATTCCGATCGTCGAAAGACAGAAGCAAGTTTCCAGCAGATAGTCACGATCGCTTGATGAATCGATGCTGTTTTCGACAAGTCCATCGAATCCGAGTCGCTTCGCGGTGTTCTCGCGATCAATGTCCAGCGTCGTTCCAGCAAGTGCGGCCGTACCGAGGCTGCAAAGGTTGACTCGTTTGCGACAATCGGCCAGGCGATCACGGTCGCGTTGAAATTTCTCGATATAGGCCAACCAATAGTGCGGCGCCACGAC
>CAZORS010000055.1:3327-4666 GCA_964582025.1 uncultured Pirellulaceae bacterium
AGCTCTGTTTTGAGCTCAAAAGTTCCCGCGTCGAGCTGCGATTTAATCTCGGTCAGCGTCGCGACGATTTGCTGGCTTTCGTCAGCCGTCAGAATATTCTGATCAGCCAACATCTGAGCATGCGCGATACTGCCGGCAATGTCTTGCGGATAGAGTCGCTGATCGAAGCTGATGCTTTCGGTGAATCGCTCGACACGTCGGTCGACGGCCGCATCGAAAGCGCCGCTACGACTAGGGCTGGCGGGATTGTTGGATTGGTCGGAGTCTGACAAAGTGGCCTCAGTAATTTGTGTCAATAAAGTGGGGCAGGTTTTTTACCTGCCTAGACCTAATTGGCAGGTTAAAAACCTGCCCCACGCAGTCGCAAGCACTCTCTAAAAACCATTTTCCCGCAGCAATAATCGTTCGTTTGCCTTAAAATCGTAGCAAACCTGACCATTCGCGAAAGGTTGAGCGTTGCCGCGGATTTAGGCGATAGAATAACGACCAGCAAACTTTCATTAGATTAGCGGCCGAGCAAGCACTCGGTGAATAATGCCATGAACAAAACTCAAATGCTTCAATCTAGCCTGTTGGCTTTTGCAATCCTCACTCTGGCCTCTTCGTCCGCACTTGCGATGCCTCAGGATGTTTTCAAGCGTTCGACTGATAAAAAAGCCGAAACGACGACGGAATCTTCAACAACCGAACCGGTAAAGAAAACTGCTGCTCCAGCGGCCTCTTCGATCAAGAAAGAATCATCTGCTGAAATAACAGAGCAGAGCGATGGCTGGTTCACCATTTCGGATAGCGTCTCCAACGCAGAAGTTCGACTTCCCGGAAAGCCGAAATACATTGAGCGTGCTTTTTCGCCAATCGCGGGGCGTGATGCCGTCGTCAACCACCGCTACGTCGTGTATCTGAACGGAATATCCTCGTTTGAGTATTCGTGGAAGGATCTACATGATGTCCCTGCTACGGCAAAATCGCTCAATGAAGCACTTGATGGTGCCGTCAAGGGAACGGTCGTGAACGTGATTGGACAGCTTGATCGAATGGACAAAATCAGATCCGGCAAAGTTCCCGGACGCGAATATGACTTCTCCTTCTCGTTGGCTAACCCAAAAACGAAAACAAGCACCATGTATTCTGGCCGCTCCCGAGTGTTCATCAAAGGCAACCGCCGATACCAACTCGACGTACTGACGCCTCAAGGAAAAGAAGACGCCGAAGCGACGAAGAAGCTCTTCGATTCGCTGATCATCAAGAGTGAATAGGTCAGCATTCTAAACGAGCAGCGGAGAAACTCCGCTTTCAGACCAACGGACTCCATCTGTCCGCATTCGGTTCGGAGAACCGA
>CAZORS010000055.1:4766-26513 GCA_964582025.1 uncultured Pirellulaceae bacterium
ACTCCGCTTTCAGACCAACGGACTCCATCTGTCCGCATTCGGTTCGGAGAACCGACATTGTCGCACAGCTCTCCGAGCTGCCAGCGCGGCAACCGACAGCTTTCCAATCGGCAAACGGTTCACCAACAATATCGCTCTCAAATCCGTTGGCCATCGGTTCGGAGAACCAAGCGACATTGGCTCACAGAACCTAACAACGCCAAACTTCTTCAAATTCTGACTCCGCCCATTGAACAAAAGCGGGGTCTGCTGGTACCCTTGGGAAATTTTATTTTTCGATCCCAAACGGGAACTTTCGAGTGCCACGTCGCGACGATATCAAAAAAATTCTGTTGATCGGTTCGGGTCCGATCATCATCGGCCAAGCCTGTGAATTCGACTATTCTGGAACTCAAGCCTGCAAAGCTCTCCGCGAGGAAGGCTACGAAGTTGTTTTGGTGAATTCCAATCCGGCGACGATCATGACCGACCCCGAAGTCGCCGATCGCACCTACATCGAGCCCCTTCAGTGGGAGATCGTCGAAAAGATCATCGCCAAGGAACGGCCTTGTGCGCTCTTGCCAACCCTCGGCGGCCAAACGTCACTGAACCTTGCCCTTCGACTGCACGAAAATGGCGTGCTCGAAAAGTACGGCGTCGAGATGATCGGTGCCAAAGCCGACGTGATCGACAAAGCCGAAAACCGCGACCGATTCCAAAAAGCGATGCGAGCTTGTGGGCTCGACATCTGCCGCGGCGAAACCGTCAAAGATGTTGAACACGCGAAACGAGTCCTAGAAGAAGTCGGACTGCCGACTTTGATTCGACCAAGCTTCACGATGGGAGGCAGCGGCAACGCGATCGCCTACAACCGTGACGAATTCGAAGTCCTCGTCCGCCGCGGTATCGATCTGTCTCCGACCAGTGAAGTCCTGATCGAAGAATCCATCATCGGCTGGAAAGAATACGAGATGGAAGTGATGCGCGATTTCGATGACAACGTTGTCATCATTTGCGCGATCGAAAACCTTGACCCGATGGGCATTCACACCGGTGACTCTATCACCGTCGCACCGGCACAAACGCTTTCCGATAAAGAATACCAACGGATGCGTGATGCTTCGGTCGACATCATGCGTGAAATCGGAGTCGAAACGGGTGGCTCGAACGTTCAGTTTGCCGTCGATCCGAAAACCGGTCGCATGATCGTGATCGAGATGAACCCGCGCGTTAGTCGATCGAGTGCTCTCGCATCGAAGGCCACTGGATTCCCGATCGCAAAAATCGCCGCCAAGCTCGCCGTCGGATATTCGCTTTGGGAATTGCCCAACGACATCACCGAAAAAACCAAGGCCTGCTTCGAACCAACGATTGACTACGTCGTTACGAAAATCCCACGGTTCACTTTCGAAAAATTCCCAGAAGCCGATCACACGTTGACCACGCAAATGAAAAGCGTCGGTGAAACGATGGCCATCGGACGAACGTTCAAGGAGTCTTTCCAGAAAGCGCTTCGCGGGCTCGAGACGGGTCACTTCGGTTTCGGATCGGATCATAAAGATCTTTACGGGACCGATGAGTTCCCAAACCGTGACGAGATCATTTCCAAGCTCTCCGTCCCCAATGCCGAACGTCCACACTACATTCGATACGCTTTAAAAGATGGCATGTCTGCCGAAGAAGTGTTCGAACTGACGAACATCGATCCGTGGTTCTTGCATCATCTGGTTGGCATCGTTGACATCGAAAACGAACTGAGAGCTACTTCGCTTGAGCAAATCGACAAACCGCTAATGCTCAAAGCCAAACAAGCTGGATTCTCCGATCGGCAAATGTCTCACATTTGGGACACCAGCGAAATTGCCGTTCGTCAGCAGCGTAAGAAGCTCGAAGTTGTGCCAACTTACAAATCAGTCGACACCTGCGCCGCCGAGTTCGAAGCTTTCACGCCGTATTTCTACTCGACCTACGAAACCGAAAACGAAACGCCTCCCAAAGGCGACAAGAAACGCGTCGTCGTGCTCGGTGGTGGTCCTAACCGAATCGGACAAGGAATCGAATTCGACTATTGTTGCTGCCACGCCAGTTTTGCACTGCGTGAACTTGGTATCGAATCGATCATGGTGAACTCGAACCCGGAAACTGTCAGCACGGATTACGACACCAGCGATTTACTCTTTTTCGAACCACTCACAGTCGAGGACGTGCTGAACATTTGCGACGACGTACAACCCGACGGCGTGATCGTTCAGTTCGGTGGGCAAACTCCACTGAATCTTGCTCGAGCACTCTCCGATGCCGGCGTTCCAGTCATCGGCACCAGCGTCGACACGATCGAAGCCGCTGAAGATCGTGAGAAATTTCAACAGCTGTTGCATGAACTCGATCTCAAGCAACCAGCCAACGGCATGGCCAACGACATGCCGCAAGCTCGCAAAGTCGTCGCCGAAGTTGGCTATCCGGTTCTTGTCAGGCCTAGCTTTGTGCTTGGCGGTCGAGCGATGGAAATTTGTTACGACAAGAGTCAATTCGAACGATTCGTCTTGGAGGCCTTCATCGTTTCCGGCGGACAGCCCGTTCTGATCGACAGCTTCTTGGAAGAAGCCATCGAAGTTGATGTCGACTGCGTTGCCGATGGCGAAGACGTGATCATTGCTGGCGTGATGGAACACATCGAAGAAGCCGGCGTTCACTCGGGTGATTCCGCGTGCTCAATTCCGCCTTATTCGCTCAACCCTGAAACGATTGCCGAAATTCGTGATGCCACGATCGCAATGGCGAAGAGGCTCAACGTGGTTGGCTTGATGAACGTGCAGTTCGCCGTGAAGAAAGATAAGGAAACGGGTCAGAACACGGTTTACGTTTTGGAAGTCAATCCGCGCGGAAGCCGTACCGTTCCGTTCGTCGCCAAAGCAACCGGCGTTCCCGTCGCCAACATCGCAGCCAAAGTCATGACTGGCGAAAAGCTGAAGTCACTCGGCATCACCGAAGACCTAACGCCGCATGACTACAGTGTCAAGGAAAGCGTGTTCCCATTCCGCAAATTCGCGGGCGTCGATATTGTGCTCGGTCCCGAGATGCGAAGCACCGGTGAAGTGATGGGCGTGAGCGATCAGTTCCCAGTTGCGTTCGCCAAAAGTCAACTGGCTTCGGGTGTCGAAATTCCCGATGGCGGCACGGTCTTCATTAGCGTTCGCGGCGTGCACAAAGAACGCGTTGTCGACGTCGCCAAGAAACTTATTGGACTCGGCTACAAATTGATTGCCACGCCGGGCACGGCTCAGCGTCTTCAGGAATCTGGCATCGAAGCCGAACCGATCAAGAAACTTCGCGACGGAAGTCCCAACTTGATTGACCGCATGAAGGACGACGCGGTTGATCTGGTTTTGAACACGCCCAACGGAAAAGGTGCTCGAACTGACGAAGGCATCATCCGCGCCGCGGCGGTTCAGCAAGGCGTTCCTTGCATCACGACGATTCAGGCAGTGGAAGTGTTAGTCGACGCGTTGGTTGTGATGCGGAAGGAATCAATGGATGTTGAGTCGCTGCAGGATCGCTACGCGAAGGCGTAGTTAGGAAAGCCGCGAAGAGGTTGTGAACTTCTAAAGGTCTGCGTTCAATTGAGCAATTGCATGTTGTTCGTAGTTGAGGCTTTAGCCGGTTTTGCATGTCTTAGGGAAGTGCGGGCCACCTAAAGGCGGCTACTACGAACTTCATGCAAAATATTCACAGCCACGAAGTGGCGAAACCAAATGCGGTGAATCATGAAGAATTGTGACCCCGCTGTCGCCACTTCGTGGCTAACTGATTGCGGACACAGCAAGATCTCTTGGTAGTCCTCGCTGCCATCTTGTACATTGGAAGTATCTCTTGCACTCAATGGAGTATCTCATGTCGCTCGTTCGATTCAGTTTGGCCTGTCTGGTTGCAATTGCGTTCTGTGGCAACACGCATGCTCAAAACGACGCATATCCCTATACGGAACTCGACGCATCCGGCGTCATCCGCACGGGAATGGGGTCGCTTGGCGTCGACATCGAATCCAGAGCAACCTTGGAAGCATCCCAAACTTCCGAAGAACCGGATATCCAATACGAAACACTGATCAACTCGGCAAAGGAAATTGGACTTGATGGTCGCTGGGTCGTGAAGACGAGTAAAAAGGATGGTGGTTTTTCGCTCGCTCAGATAGGTCAGGAACCCGGCGATCAGATTTCCTTTCAACGCCGCGAGAAAGCTCGACCACTTCTCGCCATCGGCTGAAGTCTTGCAGGCCTGACCACTCGCTCGGTTCGAGCGACTTACCTGTTGGATCTCGACACTTCAAAAACACCACATCACATTGACATTGGTATTGACAGCCGTCGTATCCGTCTGCTGAGAGCTGATGGCGTTAAGCAGGTCCAATTCTCAACCATGAAGGGGATCTTTGAGCTTCATCGACACCCGACCGACAGATCAGAGGACACTCTTCGATGGTGCTTCTCTATGCCCAACGAGCCACGACCAACAGATTTCTCAGTCAAGACCGGCTCCGGTTACAAGTTGATCGAGATGAAACGTTTCGTTAGTAAAGAAGATGCTGCCACCAAGCTGCAAAAAGCTGCCGTCAAAAGTTTACGTTTGGCTGACACACAAAACACGGCTAAGGTAGACATCCAATACAGCAAATCAAAGAATCAAGTCGAAAGTGTGACTCTGGAGAACATGTCTGATCCGAAAAAGACGCTTTCGATAATTCACGATCTGGGAAAACTCAGGGATCTGACCATTGATGTTGCCAACAACGAAATCGCAGAGAGACTTGTGGGACAACCTTCGCTTCGAACATTGTCATTTCAATGTGAGGTTCCACCTTCAACAATGAAAATAATCGCAGGAGGCCTGCTTAACCTCCACACGATTGAATTCAAATGCCCAAACTTCACGGCCGAACATGGTAAAGCCTTGGCCGCATCGAATTCCCTTCGCACGGTCACAATTTCTGATAATGAACAAAACATTTCAGGTCTCGTACAACTTGCTGACGCAAGGATTTGGAGTCTTCGGTTTCGAGATAGCAAGGTCGACAAACGATGCATTGAAACAATTGCAAATTCTTTGCGCCGACTGAATTCACTGGAATTGCAGAACTGCGAGATCGATGAGGAAGATTTTTCATCAGTCAGTCAGATCAAGACTGTCCGAAATTTGGGCCTAATCGACTGTGACATCGCCGACGAAGGCATTCGAAATCTGGGTATCCTTCCCAAGTTGCAATACATCGACATTAGCGGAACCTCCGTCACCAATTCGACCATGGAAACTCTGCTGAAGAACTTCCCAAGACTACATGGTATTGATGCCAAAAACACAGGCTTCAACAAAGAAATCATTCCAATACTTGAATCGGCTGATCGTCGGATTCAGGTTCTCGTCTCAGAGTCTTCGATTACCAACGAGCAATTGGAATCAGCCAGCGAAAGAGTCGCCAGTATCATCCGCATTGATCGTTGACTCGGACATCTACTTCGTCACACACGCTGATTCAAACGACAACGTCGCGAAATAGTCCTCCAGCGTTTCGGCACGGCGAATTTGCTCGACCGTTCCATCTTCCCGCAGCAACAGCTCAGCACTACGAAGCTTCCCGTTGTACTGGAAACCCATCGCGTGACCATGAGCACCGGCGTCGTGAATCACCGCGATGTCGCCGATCTCCATGTTTGGCATCTCACGATCGATGGCGAACTTGTCATTGTTTTCGCAAAGCGAACCAACAATGTCCACAACCGTGTTGGCTTCGTCGTTTTCCTTACCCAACACCGAAATGTGATGGTAGGCGCCATACATTCCCGGTCGCATCAAGTTCGACATGCACGCGTCGACACCGACGTACTGCTTGTAGATGTCTTTCTTATGAACCACTTCGGTCACAAGATAACCGTAAGGCCCCGTGATGATTCGTCCGTTTTCCAGATAGATGGTCAACGGATCAACAGGAGTCCCCGCAATCAGTTTGTCGTAGACTTTCTTCATGCCACTGGAGATCAATTCCAATGAAAGCGGACTCTCATCCGGTCGATACGGAATCCCCATTCCGCCACCCAAGTTAACGAACTCGATTTGAATGTCGAGCTTTTCATGCAACTCCACAACCAACTCAAACAGCATCTCTGCTGTATCAACAAAGAACTGCGGATTCAACTCATTGGAGGCCACCATGGTGTGCAAACCAAACCGAGTCGCTCCCAGTTCCTTCGCTCGTGCGTAGCCCTCAAAGAGTTGCTCTTTCGTAAATCCGTACTTGGCTTCCTGCGGTTCACCGATCAGTACGTTTCCGGTTCGCAACGGACCCGGGTTGTACCGAAAGCAAATTAGCTCCGGCATCCCAACCGTATCGTTCAAATAATCGATATGCGAAATGTCATCCAAGTTAATGACCGCGCCCATTCTTTTGGCCGCACCGTAGTCACCTGAAAGCGTGTTGTTCGAAGTGAACATCAACTCTTCACCGGAAATACCAATTCGCTCGCACAGAATCAATTCCGCCAAGCTCGAACAATCGGCTCCGAAACCTTCGCTGGCCAGCATCTCGACGATCCGCGGATTCGGAGTGGCCTTCACGGCGAAGTACTCTTTAAAACCGGGGCACCAATCAAATGCCTTCAACAAGTCCTTAGCGCACTGGCGAATTGCGGCTTCATCATAGATGTAAAACGGAGTCGGAAACTGTTCCTTAACTCGGTCGATAAATGCTTTGTCGAACGGCAAACTACGATTACTCAAAACCAACTCCTAAGGGCGTATCAAACGAAAGATGCATAGAGGCATCGCTTTCTGTACTACGATTTTACCGGCTCGCACCGTTGATTTACAAGCCGCAATCTGGCCAGCAGTTGTAACGATGATTCCGCTTCTGCCGCAGCCAAACCCAAAATTCCACCCACGGGCTTCTATTCCAACCGTTGCAGCATTAGCTTTCGAACAGTCACTTTACCGGTCTGGTTGCCCAGCATGAACCCAATTCGATTCTTGTCCTTGACCACGTCCGTTGCCCAGAAAGTGAACTCCTGCTTTTCAAATTCCTGACTGAGACTGATATCTTCGTGCAGTCCGATTTCGTGCCAATCACTCTCGTTGATCGCCGCCTGCAAGGTCACAACCGAACGGTCATTTTCGGCTTTGATTTCGAAGCTAACTTTGTAGGCCGCTCCTTCTGCCAGATCCAAGCCAGCCTGAAAGGCCTGAACGTGCCACACTTCGTCTCCGGTTTGCGTTACATCAAAAATTAGTTCATCGCCGTTCACTTTCATCGACCCCTTTCCGTCAGCCGTTTGCTCGAACCGCCAAGCAGCCTCGTCGCTGATTGGTTTGAGCAAATTTTGCGACTTGGAATCCGCACGCTGGATGCGAATGTTGCGATACTCCATCTTGCCGCGATCGCCTTCGACACCGATCGGTCCTGCAGCGGGAACCTTGAATTTTTCTTCCAGCACTTCACCGTTACATGTGCAACGAGCCGATTCGCCCTCGACGACGACTTCCAGTTCATTCCAATCTTCGGATTTGAACTTCTTCAATTTTTTATAGGGGCCCGCATTCGGATAGTCGCGACATTGTAACTGACGTCCGCGAATGAAAACGCCGCTGTCGGCATTGTTGGCCGCGCGAAACTCAAGCTTCAAAATGAAATCACCTGTGACCTCGACATCCGAATAGAGCATCTGAACTTTGCGGCCTTCTTCTGGAACGGTGACCGTCAACCTTCCATCTTCAGCTACGAAACGCCCATCTTCTGATTGTTCTTTTCCATCGAAGTTAACTTTCGTCTCCACGATCGGCCACGGCGGAGCATTCGGATCACCCTTTTGCCACCGTTCACGACCTTTCTTTTGAGCTTTGGTGGTCGGAAGGTAACTCCAACCCGTCAGGTCTTTGCCGTTGAAGATTGATTCGGAGCCGTCGGTTTGTGCATTGGCTGGATCGGCAAAGCTGGCCGAAACCAAAATCATTACCATGATCACGAAAGGCAGAATTCTCATCGAGGCTTCTCATCGGTTTGGGCGGGAGATTGTTTTCAAACTGCGCCCTCATCCTACGTTGATTCACCCCGAATGCAAAACAAAAATCGATCAACCCAGCCCAACCAGCTGTTCGCCAACGTTGTCTAACGCTTCCATGGCGATCTCAATGTATTCGGTGCTATCTTCGCGTAACAAGTTTTCGACGTGCGACTTGGGGTCATCCAACCACTTCGTAAACGCCGCCGCAAACAGATTTACAAACTCGTAATCGCAAACCTGTAGACTTCGAATAAAGCTTCGATTGATCGCGGGAATCAGATGATCCGATACCGAACCGAGCGACGAAAGCGCTGTCAAACCTGCGAAGATCACGTGCTTCTTCTTGCTGGCCAGCATATCGCCAGCGGTTTGCAGCGTCGTCTCCTCAAGCTGCCCCAATCGCGTCAACGCACACATGGCTTTGGCTCGAATCGTGTCGTCACGATGCTGTGTCAGAAACCGCAGCTCTTCGATTGCCGTGTCGCCAATGTCGACAACCTGTTCCGTTGCGGAGATCGCGTTGACCATCACGCCGCCATGAGTCGAACGTAGCATGTCCGCGAGCGTCGCTTGTGTTTCGGGCAGGACGGAATCATCTTTTTGCAGATGACGAACCGCAATGATCTGCTGAGAAACCAGTTTACTCTCGGCCATCGCCAGCCATTTCTTTTGCCCCTGATTCAACAATTGTTCATCTGCGTTTTTTGGTTGAAAGAAACTGTCGTTGGTTTTGTGCAAAAACTTCAGCGACTTGGCCATTGCCCGCTTCAGTTCAGGCTCCAAGCCGTTAGCCCATTGCGGATCTTTTTCGTCGCGAGCCCACGCGGCGATTGCGTTGGTGTAAACAACGCCTTGTGAATCAAGGAACGGTCGCGGAATCAGTCGCCACTGTGTCGAATCCCAAAACGCCGGACTGCTGGCAACGAAATCGAGATTGCTCTGCAGCGTCCCCAACCCTGTCGCGATCACAGCTAAATCGACGAATTCGGGAAAGTGAGCGTACGCGTAGTCGTGCTGGTGCAGCAGGTCACAAACCACGCCATTGACCAGCGTCGCGATCGCAAGTTCTGGCTCCCGCTGAATGTCGGCTTTAAGCGTGAACACTCGATCGTCATTGCCTTTGAATTCGTACTCGCCCGGCAGACCGCCGAGACCTTCGCAGGTTCCACCGCCTCAGCCACCGCCGCCACATTTTTCTTGCGGCTCAATCGCGACTTGAACTTTCAGTCCGGCAATGTTGTGCGAAAGATGTTCCGCAGCGAACGCCACGATTTGTTCCGGCGTCTTGTTTTGGATTTTCAGATCCATCAACTGATCGACGCGAAGCACCGGCAATTTAAATCGCTCGAAGCCAATCGACTCAGCGATCTCCTGCAAGTGAAATTCGATGCGAGCTTTCTCGTGATCGCCTAGGTTCGGTTTTGGTTTGAAGAATGCCATAACTGTATCGCCAAAGTAGGATTTGATACTCGAAAGCTTAGCCAATCTCGCTATTCCATGCAGCGCGACTATTCGTCTGAGTCAAATAGCGCACTTCGTGGATTTTGATGGCGGTAGAAACCAGCCACGGAGTGGCGGCAGCGAACTCGCTACTCGGCCTGGTTCAGTCGTAGTTTCTGTTCACTTCACTTGATAACTTCAACATCCGCGCCCACCCCGTCGCTTAGGCCGACCCTCCCAGAGGGCTTTGGTGTCTACACAAGTTTGAACAACAAAACTTTGCTCCCCTCTCCCCGTGAATTCGGACCTATAAGCTTGGCTTCGAGGTCAAATGTTGACCGAATTCGCGGGGAGAGGGGAGCCAATTAATTAATTGTGTAGATACCAATGCCCGGAGGAAGGGTGATGCTGGTAGTTTCACTCGCTTGCGCTCTTGCTTCGGGCTTCATCAAGTTGCCCGTTTGTTGCCGTACCAGGCAATATGCTGACGAGGGCAAAAGGTGAATCCATTTTCTTCGCAAAGCCCTTCCAGCCAACTAGCCCGCTGCCTCAACGTTTGATCGTCAATGCCCTCAGGCATCAACAACACTTTGTTGTGATCAACTGAACCAACTTCCGCGATGTAAGACTCGATCTCGACAACATCCGCCGGATCGGCAACGACAAATTTCAACTGATAGTTATGTCGCTCGATCAGCGAAGCCACTACGTCTGGACGATATCGAGTGGCTTCGTGCCTTTCCGCCCACTGCCCTGCCCTTTCTTTGGTCGGCGTCGAATTGGAAAGTTTGGGGCTGATTGACATTAAGTCGCACTTTAAATGACGATCGATCGTTCCTGCCGTTTCAATCGTGATGTGGTATCCAAGCTCAGACAAACTGTCACAAAGTTCGACAACCGAATTCGCGAGCATCGGTTCACCGCCCGTCAAAACAACGTGCCGAGTTGTTTCGTCTTGAGCTTCCTCAACGCCGTCGACACGCTGCGGCAATGGCTCGGCAGCACACTCGGTGACCCGCTGAACGATCTCCGACACCAACATTTTCGTTCCTTCTGGCTTCCACGAAGTGAACGGCGTGTCGCAAAAGTCGCATCGTAAATTGCAGCCGCTGGTCCGCACGAAAACGCTGGGCGTGCAAGTCAATCGGCCTTCGCCTTGGCGTGAATTGTAGATTTCCGAAATCTGCATCTGGGCTGGCATCTGTAATTGGGTAAGTTATCGTTTTGTTTCATTGAGATCGTAACCCGAAGCGTTAGCGAGGTGCGGCTGGCTCCTCACTTACGCTTCGAGTTATGATTTTCCGTTTATCGTCTCAACCAACGCAAGACATGCCTACAAACTTTCACGAGACCCTCGAACCAATCGAGAATCCAGCTCCGCAGCGCGACTACAATATTGAAATCGTCTGTCCGGAGTTCACTTCCGTTTGCCCGAAAACAGGCCAGCCAGATTTTGGCGAGCTTACATTCGAATACGTCCCAGACAAGCTGATGGTCGAATTGAAGAGCTTGAAAATGTATCTGCAACAGTTTCGCAATGAAGGTATCTTTTACGAAAACGTCACGAATGCGATTTTTGACGACTTCGTGAATGTCGTGCAACCCAAAAAAGCAAAACTGACGGCTCGGTTTACTCCGCGCGGCGGAATCAGTTCAACGATCACCGCCGAGTATTCAAAAGAGGCTTAACGCGGACGGAGCGGCTCGCTCCAGTTCTGAACTCTACTGCGGCGAGACACCGCAACCACAACGACTTGCCCAACCCAAACAGAAAATCATGTCCAAACCACAAATCATCCTGTCCGGATTTGGAGACGAAGCCGCCAACGACCGCACGATGGATCAGCAGTTCTCTGCGATGTCGGCAATCGGCCTTCGTTACATGTCGATCCGTTTCATCGACGCTGGCAACGGAATCAAGAACGTAATGACGCTTGACGATAAAGAAATCGAAACCGTCAAAACGAAGCTGGACGAATATGGACTGAAGATCGCAACGCTTGGTTCACCAATTGGCAAAACGAAGCTCTGCGATGTCGACGACGGAAACGGAGCACCTTACAAACCATTCGACGCCTATATCAAAGAGGACGTTGTTCGCGCCTGCGACCTGGCTGAAACATTCGGAACGAAGTTGCTTCGCGGGTTCAGCTTCTATCATCCAAAAGGTTCGAATCTGGAGGATCACTATCCCCAAGCGGTTGATCAAGTCGGGCAAATTGCAGACGTTTGCAAGTCGCGAGGACTCATCTTTGGCCTAGAAGTTGAAGCCAATCTTGTCGGCCAAACGGGCCCACTTTTGGCTCGCATGCACGAAGCGATCAACAACGATTCACTGGTAACGATTTTCGACGGCGCCAACATTGTGATGCAAGGCTACACGGCCGATCAACTCTACGATCACTACGTCGCGATGAAGCCTGGACTTGGCTGGATTCACATCAAGGATTTTGCCAATCCAACCCCAGGACAACTGATCGAACACGTTGACGAAGAAGCGCTAAAACAATTTGTTCCGGCAGACATTGGCGATTCAGGCCATTTGCGAATCATGAAAGACCTTGCCGAATTCCTGCCAACGCTTCACGAAAAGATGACCGCACTTGGTGCTCCTGGCGTTTTCGCTGACATGGAACCACACGTTCGGGGCGGTGGTCAGTTCGGCGGCTTCAGCGGCCCTGACGGTATGGGCGTCGCCCTGCGGGCTTTCTGCAAAGTCTGCGACGAAGCTGGCGTTGACTATCATTTGCGTGATTTCGAAGACCTGAAGGTCGATCGCGGGTACTAGTCGGTGCCAGATTCGCCAACCTTTCCTCGTTTCTCAACGTGCCAGTAATTGCAACTAACTGCGAACAGATACCATAATGGTGACCCAACAACAGTTCGCTGAGGAGAATACGCAATGCGTGCATCGAGAGTTTTTCGAGTTTTGATTCTTTTGGCTCTTGGAGCCCTCGCTACAAATCATGCGTTCGCGCAAGAGACTCTTTTTAACGACGAGTTTGCCTTTGCTGCGCCGCAGAAATGTGTCGCTTACGTCAGTTGGGATAAAACTTACGACTACGACGCGAACAGCAGTGCCACCGAACGATTGATGTCGGAACCGGAAGTCCAGACTTTCATCGACGACTTGATCACGCGAGCCGGACTAATGATTCCGGCACTCGATACCGGTGAAGACAAATTGCGAACTGAGTTACTCCACGAAATTGGTCCAAAGCTGGCCAATGCAGTTTTTCGCCGACGCGGATGTTTCTTTGTTGAAACGTTGCGGCTCGAAAAGAATGGCGAACCGAAAGAAATCAAAGCAGCACTCATTCTCGACGCAGGCAAAGAAGCAGAATCGCTTGCTGGAGGTATCGCAAAGATTTTGGGCGCGGAATCTGACGTAGCAAAAAGGACAACTCCATCCTCCTACACCATTTCGCTCGATGAAAAAGTCAACATTGTCGTCTCAACATCAGAAGGCAAACTGTTCATCGCAACAGGGGACAACGTTGTCGAAGACACCGCGAAACGAATGGCCGCAAAGGCGACTCCTGACTGGCTACAGGAGTTCAAGTCTGGTCGTGGCGTAAAACACGTTTCCAACCTGAGCTACTTCAATGTTAGTAAGATCAGAACGCAGATCGTTCGACAGACAGGAAGAGAAGTCCTTGCGGCGATTGCGGCGATGGGATTTGGCAACGCTGAAACTTTCGAATCGTGCAGTGGACTGACAAACAAAGGATCCTTCAGTCGAATCTTCCTGAAACTCGATGGTCGTCCCGAAGGACTTCTCGATCTGTCTGGGCCCAAAGGCCTGTCGGATTCAGATCTACAGAAATTCCCGACTGATTCGCTTTTCGCTTCGGGCGTTTCTTTCGATTTTCGACGCGGCTTTGGATTATTCAACACTTTCATTCTGTTGATGTCCAACGGCCGTGAAAATCTGTATGAAATCTTGGAGGACATGAAACGCGAAACAGACATTGATCTACAGAGCGAAATCATCGCAAACCTTGGCAAGTCATGGACGCTCTACAACGGCGCGGGCGATGGATGGATTTCCGGAATGACGATGACGACTACGGTGAAAGACTCTGAAGCACTGAAAGAAGCATCAGAGAAAATCGTCAAGACGATCATGAAGGAATCACGAGGCAGCAGATACGCGCCGGTCTTCATGCGAAAAGAAGTGGCCGAAAAAGAGATTACTTCATTTATGGTTCGCGAAGCGGGTTTCTTCGTCGAACCAAGCTGGTGCATTACCTCCGACCAATTGATCATCGGCTTGTATCCCCAAGCGGTTGAGTCTGCTCTGAAATTTTCGCAAGACCACAAAACACCAGCCAGCCACTTGCTCGCTGAGAAAGATCTCAAGTTCCTGAATCAACCGTTTGCTGTCGACGACCCCGGAGCAAAACTTTTGGCGATGACTTATGTGGACGCTGAAACGAATTTCGAAATCTCTTATCCCTACATGCAAGTCATGTCCAGCTTGATGAAGTCGATGAGTACAGATCTTTTGCGAAGCCTGCCTGACCAGACTGCAGCACAGGTTTCGGAAGTCCTCTCGGGGATTCAGTTACCACGGGCTCGCGTGATTCATCGTCACCTCGAACCGTCGCTGCTGGCCATTAGGCAGACCGAAGAAGGCATTGAGCTTGAAACCCATCAGACGATTCCTTCGTTGGACATTGGCTACGGCGTCCCTCTCGTCATCGGTGCGTTATTGCCTGCAGTCCAGAGCACTCGGACTGCGGCGCGAAGGGCCGAAAGCATGAACAACATGCGGCAACAGATCCTTGCTTCGCTAAACCATGAAAGTGCCTACATGCGATTCCCAGCTGCCTACACGGTCAGCAAGGAAGGCAAGAAACTTTTGAGTTGGCGTGTGCATGTTCTTCCCTTCATCGAACAAAACAAGCTGTACAAACAGTTTCGGCTGGACGAGCCTTGGGACAGCCCCAACAACATCAAGCTTGTTGAGAAGATGCCCAAAATCTATCGCTCGCCGATGAGCAACGCTCCTGCTGGCATGACGGTCTATCGCGGAATTGGAGGAGCTTCAGGAGTCCTTGAACCTGGACAGCCGGGCAAGGGACAGGGTGGAGCATCGATCGGTTCCATTACCGACGGTACATCCAACACGGTTTACCTCTTTGAAACTTCGGATGAAATGGCAATCGAATGGACCAAGCCCGATGACGGAATCTCTCCAGATTCCTTCGATGTTAAACAACTTTTTGGCGAAAGAGCGACCGCAAATATCGCGATGTGCGACGGTTCAGTTCGTTCGATTTCCAATTCGACTGATTCAGAATTGCTGAAGAAGATGATGACAAAAAATGGCGGCGAAGTTATCAACTCACCGCAACGATATCGAAGTCGATCACGCCGAAGGACACGTAATCCAGACGCCATGAAAATCGATCCGAGATTTCGACTCGACAGTTCCCGTGCAATCAAACTGGAGGACATGCTTACAGAATCTGATCGGGCTGACTTGCTGATCGATGACGCGAAAGAGAAAACAAAACAGATTGCGCTGGCTATGCATAATTTTCAGTCTGCATATCGGACGTTTCCGAGTGCTCATTCAAGTGATGATTCGGGCAAGCCGCTGCTAAGCTGGCGAGTCCACATCTTGCCTTTCCTGGGTGAGAATAAGCTCTACGAACAATTCCAGCTTAATGAACCTTGGGATAGCCCGGCTAACCGGAAGTTGATTGGACAAATGCCGAATGTGTTCAAGCTCGATGCCAACCTGCCGGTGGGTAAAACTGGCGTAAGAGGTAATGGAGATCTCATTAAAAAGCCCGAAGCAGGAGGTCAGCGATCGCGCACAGGTCTTGGGTTCCGAAACATCACCGACGGAACCTCAAACACAATCATGCTTCTGAACGTCCCGAATGAATTTGCTGTCCAGTGGACCAAGCCGGATGAATTTTTGCCTGATGAAGACACAATGAAAAAGGTCCTCGCAAGCGCGCCAATCATCGGACTCGGTGACGGAAGCGTTCATCGTTTCAAGGCCGACTTTCCACTGCAAAAGCTTAAAGAAATGCTCTCGATTGCAGGCGGCGAGATCACGCGGAATTTTGAAGCTCACGTAGAAAAATGAAAAATCCTGCTGGCCACTGAAAGATGCCGAATTGTTCGTTCATTGATGCCGCTAGCAAGCTCTGAAACGTAGAGCTTTTGACGACCAATTTCGCTACAGTCCCATCCTAAATTTCAGGGACACATTGGCACAGAATTTTGCAGCCGGCCACAGAAAAACCGGACAAACTGGTTGTCGTCGTTCACGGTGTGGGAGACCCGCAACCAGGAGAGACGCTGAGCCTCTTTACGCGCTCAATCGCCGAAGAAGATCGGCCGCTCTACGAGGCGCAACAAACGTTGTGGCTGAACGAAAAGCCCGACCTGAGTGAATCGGTCACTCAAGTCAAAACGTTTCCGGCACACGTGCGTCGATTGCAATTCAACAATGGATCCGTTGAGCTAGTCGAAGGATTTTGGGGAGATCTCTCCCAAGTCCGCCGCGGTCCAATCGGTGTCATCTTTGGAATGTTTCAGATCCTGTTCGGTTTGCGATACGTGGCGTACGTTGCCGCCGACCAGCCTGGACTCGCGGCCCACTGGCTCAAGAAACTGGGACTCATTAGCTCCCGAATTCTGCACGGCCCCGTGATGGCGGTGACTTTCTACCTTTGCATTTTGACGGTGGCGGTCGTTGGAACTCAAGTCATGTGGCCGCAGTCTTACACCGGAATGTTGTGGACACAAGTTGTCCTAGCGGGCTGTGCCGGCATCGCCATGTTGGCTTCACAAGTAGGAAACAAAATCACGCGCAGCCGAATCATCAAACGATTCTGGTTTTGGGTAAACATTACGACCATGTTTGTCACCGGATTGATGGCAATCAAATACATGACCATCGATTGGCACTCAACCGTCACGCAATACTCGGGAGCAGTTCATCCGGGACTAATTTTGTACTGCCGAGTGTTGTTCGTTTTACTGGGCTTGTTGTGGTTCGTGGAAACGCTGGTCGTGGTTGCCATGGCTGGATGTTGGCTGGTGGCTCAGTTTCACCCGCGAGCCAACCGACGCGCTCTGCATGTTGCATTTCTGTTGCCGGCACTTGCGGTTGGCATCTGGGGACAGTGCATGCCGTTGCTGTGGTTGGCGGCAAAAGAAGGTATCGTCAAACTGATCAAGCTGGAAAAATTCGAAGTGCTCTTCGATGAAGCGATTCCGATGCTAGGAGTCCAGTTTCTGATGGCCTTGGTCATGACCGCGGTGACCCTCGGACTGCTGATTCACTATTTGCGTCGACGGTCGGTGATGGACACCGAAAAATTCAAACAAGGTCAACGCGTTCCGCGATTGCTTGTGCATCCGGTTGTTCAAATCACGTTGGGCATTTGCACCATGATTGGAGTCTCTCTCGTGATGTGGATTTCAATCATTGAAAACAGCGGAAAATCTTGGGACGCCGACTGGCTGGGACATCTGATGGGAACCGCCAACAAGTACGCGATTGCGGTGTTGATGCCGCTGGGTGGTTTGATTCTGTTTTTACTTCCCAAGATGCGAGGTGTGTTCGACATCATTCTGGATGTGGTGAATCACTTTTACTTTCGGGCGACTCAGATCAAAGATGCTCTGGATGACGACGATGAATTCGACATTCGCGAATCGACTTTCGAAGACGGCACGCTGTACTTTTCGCGCCGCGATCAAATCCTGCAACGCATCAAAAGAATCTTGGCTCATTACCGTGACGAATACAGCCATCGCCCTGATCTAGTCATGGTCGCTCATAGCCAAGGCACGATGGACGTCATCGAAACCCTGAACGATCCGGAACTGGATTGGCTGCGAAACAGTTTTGGAAAAGTGACAATGGTGACCATGGGATCACCCGTTTCGCATCTCTATCAGCATTACTTCGGCCACTTTTATCCTAGATTCAGTGATCGGTTCTGGAGCACACTGCACCACCACGTTGACCGTTGGGTAAACATTTTTCGAGTCGACGATTTCGTCGGACTTGATATCGACTTTGGCCATTTGCCGCAAACGCATCGGGACTGCATTTCGATGAATCGTGATTCCGAATCCAGCCAATGCAAACTGCATTTCGCTCACTGCTCGAATCACCCGGTAGGGGCTCGCGGCCACGTAAAATATTGGGCGGACGTTGAGGTGCTGCAGATTCTGAAAAATGAACTTCAAATCATGGATGTTCAATCATCATCCAAAGCCGCCTGATCTTTAAAGATCTAAACACATTGCTACCGCGCCGACCATTTTTTGGCTCAGACTTTCTGTTCTTGTTGGAATTTTGAAAATCGTCGGGAGAAGTTGCGAGCATAGCGGGTCTAGAACAAACTGAGCTCTGACAATCAGGCCAATAAACGAATCGGGAATTCATGATACTGATACCGCAAGTCCACTCACTTCGCTCTTTCAAACAACTTCTCACCAGCATCATTTTTGCAATCGTGGTGATTCCTAGTACGTTACTCGCCCAAGAATCAGCGCAGCCTTCCAAAAAAATACTCATCGAGTTTCTCACAAACGTTGCTCAGCAACTCGAAGCAAAACAGTATGCCGAAACACAGCAGTTCTTCTACTTGCCGCCGGATTTTAAGCCCGAAATGATGGCTCAATTGACCAAGCGAGATGTCATCAACAGCAGCGGCGTAACAGCACTTGCCAAAGGCGGCGAATTTGGAAAAGCGATTGGCGTTTTACGAAAGTCTGACGTCGAAGAAGTTGCCAATGAACATTCAGCACCACTAGACCAATGCTATGCGATGAAGATGGAGCAGGACGGATCCCGTTGCAGAGTGCTTGTACACTGGACCGAAGGAAAATTCAAAATCCTCGACATCAATCGGGTTGGAAAAATGGATCCAGCCAAAGTCGCTGCTAAGGCCGATGTTCCTGTGAAACCATGGCCAACAGGAGCAGTCCCAACAAAAGAGCTGCTGATTAAGACGCTTGAAGTATTCCTTCATCGGATCGAAAACAAACATTACGACGCGCTTCGTCCGAACGTCTACGTTCCAGAAAATTTCGTCATGAGTCGCTTCCATGACAGCCTCCAGCGTAGAGAGCTGTCTAACGATGGAATTAAAATCCTCTCGCAACGGGGGTCGTTTGGTAAAGCCGTTGAAGTCTATGCCAAACTCCGCGCAGAATCGCTAACAAAGCGCGTCCAAGTTCCAGTCGACGAAAGCTATGGCTTGGTTGCAAAAATTGCTGGCGAGCAAGGAGAAGCTCTCGGACACTGGACGGGCGATCGATTCAAACTACTGCGAGCCGACGATATTGGAAAGCTTCCCGAAGCCGTTGAGTCCGAAGCAAACGCCAAAGCGGCGCCCAAGAAAACGTCAACACCGGTCGCAAAACCGCCGACCGCAAAGATGGATGTGCCCGCGATCGTCGAAGCGCCCGCTAAAGTCGAAGCCACGACGGCGACACTGCCGAAATATGAAACTGACAAAAGCGTCGTCATGGCCAACTACCCGGCGATGGTTCAGGCAGTTGCGGCCAACCCGAATGACATTTCACTACGAGCTCGATTTGTTCATAGCTTGCTGGTTATCGGCAATACTCCCAAGGCGTGGAAAGAAGCCACGGAAATCCATGCTCTGGCTCCGCAGAATATCGAAGTGGTTCACGCAATCGACACCTGTATCGAAGGCCTGAAGAAAAACGGCATCTTTCAGGTTGGCGTGCCGACGGAAACGATCGAGGCCCTCATGGGTAAGCCGTTGAAACAAGTTACAAACGGCGAGGCGTATCGATGGGAGTACCCGATTTGGAACGTCGAATTCAATCAGGGACGTTTCGTCAAACTCGCTCGCACGGAAGCCACGACTACGGCGGTTGCCACGCCAAAAAGTTCACCCGCCAAAGTTGAAACCAAACCTGTGAACGAAAAACGGTTTGGCTTGAAGCTGATCAGTTTTGAGAAACGCGTCAGTGCAATTCATCTGATTCGAACCGAAAAAGAATTGGGCTTGAAGGACACGATCGACCTCATTTCAAAATTACCGGTGGTCGTTTTTGAAAACCTAACCAAAGAAGAAGCGGAGACAAAACAAGCTCGATATGCCAAAAAGAACATCGTTACCGAGATCGTTGAGCTGGGAGCGACCACAGAAAAAGCTGCCCCCACGACGAACTTCAATGTGGAAATGACGAGCTTTGGCAGCAACAAGATCGCGGTGATCAGAGTGATTCGCGAGCTGAACAAGGGGATGAGTTTGCGGCAGGCCAAACAGCTTGTCGACAATCTTCCGTCTCAAATCCTTGAAGGCGTTTCCAAAGAGCGGGCCGCAACCGCAGTTGAGAATCTGAACGCTGCAGGAGCGGCGGCGGCGGCGAAATAAGTTAGCCGTCTTGCTTGGAGTATCCCAATGACTTCATCACTGCGAGCAGTTCTTCGTACGTCACGAATCGGCGGTGATTTTCAAGCTTGTATTGATCGACGGCGCGGCCAACTTCGGCAGCCTCGGGTGAAAGTTGATTGTGTCCATCAGAAAACTGACGACGCTCCAAACCGGTGCTCTTTCGCTGACGATTCGGATCGCGACGGTCTTGAAACCCTGCTGGAAGGTTGTTTGAAGTGGATTGAGAATCTGATGAGTTCTGAGTCGTCATAATTTTGGCCAATGGTATGTGTTGGCTGGTTTAAATCGCCGCATTTGGGCTGATCGGCATTCTCCAACTCGTATCGACAGAGCGATGCACAAAGACACCAAAAGTGGGGTTGCCAGCATTCGGATTGGCACGGTCGTAACAGATTTTCAATCGCAAACGATGGTCAGCGTCGCAGAGAGCCAAGCTTCCCTTGAAGCAACGGATCAGTCAGCTGATCAATCGACAGCAGACCTACTGATTTTCCAGATCGATCAACGACCATCGCAAGTGTTTGTCGACTCTCCTGCATCCGCATCAAAGCCTCAGCCACCAGCTCTGTTCCGCAAAATTTTGTTAGCGGAAGAACATCGCCAATCGACTCTGTCGCTGCAGCATCGGCATCGATATCACGCAGCAGCACATCGATTGTCCGAACAAAACCAATCACATTCCTAGAGCCTTTTTCCACGATCGGAATATCAGGCAACTGCTTTCGCACTGCTAATTTCCTTGCATCCGCCAGCGTTGCATCGTCAGACAACACATTGGCGCGAGAAATCGGAGTGCAAAGTTGACTCACCGGAGTCGAAGCAACGGACGCAAAGTTCTGACTCAACAAACGTTGCGATGGCTGCAGAACTCCAACCTCTTGTCCGACATCGAAAAGCTGTCCCAGCTCTTTTCTGGCCAACGTCAATTGAACGCGATCGGGCGATTGGCCAAGTGACTTTTCCAGCACACGGCTGAGCGCCCACAGAACAGCAACTGCCGGCGCGACAATCGCTGAGAAAACCAAGAACAATGGCCCGATCAATTTCAACAACCGATTCGGCGCCTGAAAGAAAAGGTTCTTCGGCAACAATTCGCCGTACACAAACAGCAATGGAGACATCAACACCGGAGCAACCATTTCCAACAGGCTGGATGTGGATACGCTTTGCGTCAACAACACGATCGCTAGGCTGGTCAAGTAGTTTGCAACATTATTTCCGATCAGCGTCGAAGCAACGAACAATGACGGGTTGTTGATCAACCATAACAGCCCGCGGGAAATCCTGTCTCCTTCGAGGCTGGACAATACGAGCCGAAAACGACTCACGCGATAGAAGCCGGTTTCACTGCCGCTAAAAAAAGCGCTAAGCAAAATGCCGCAAGCAAGCATTGCGATGGACAACAAAATCATGATTCGTTCTCCGCATTGGGTTGCAGTTTCAATTCAACTAACAAACCCAACTTCGCTTTGAAGTCGATGACGCGCATCGCAAACGGACCCCAGTCGCAAAGATCGCCTTTCTCGCTATTCTTCTGCAACACATCTTGCATCACGCCGCCGATCGTCACGCTGTTTGTCTGAGGAAGTTCAACATCCAGTTCCTTGGAAAGTCGTCGGAGACTCAGCATGCCAGAAACGAGCCAAATTGAGTCTTCGATTTTCGTGATTGGCTCCCGATTCAATAAACGACGAGCACGACTTGGCGATTCCTGAAACACCATTTCGAGAATGTCTTCGATCGTCAGCACGCCAACCGTGTCACCGTACTCGTTGACGACCACGGTGACTTCGCGATGCCGCTGCGACATGCATTCAAAAGCTTCGGCAACAGTCGCACACCACGGCATGTACTGGACGGGTTCGGCA
>CAZORS010000056.1:0-5182 GCA_964582025.1 uncultured Pirellulaceae bacterium
CTCTTCAACGGCAAGGACCTCTCCGGCTGGGATGGCTCTGACAAATTCTGGTCCGTCAAAGACGGCGCAATCTATGGCGAAACAACAAAAGACAACCCAACCGCCGCCAACACTTTTCTAATCTGGAAAGGCGGTGAAGTTGGCGACTTCATCTTCAAAACCAGAGTCCGCTTCTCTGGCAACAACAGCGGCGTTCAATACCGCAGCGAACTCGTCGACGCAGGGGAATTCGCCGTCAAAGGCTACCAAGCCGACTTGCACAAAAAGCCCGAATACTTCGGCATGCTCTACGCCGAGCGTTGGCGCGGCATCGTGGCCCAGCGCTTCCAACGAGTCGAAGTCGGCAACAACGGCAAACCGAAAGTCGTCGGCAAAGTTGGCGATCCGAATCAGAGGCTGATCGATTCTGAGTGGAATGAGCTAACCATCATCGCAGTTGGCGACCGCCAAATTCATCAAGTCAACGGCATCACAACCATGGACTTGACCGACAACCATCCCGAAGCAAAGCGAAAAGGAATTCTCGCACTTCAGCTTCATCGCGGACCACCGATGACCGTCGAATTCAAAGACATCCGCTTGCGGCACCTGAAAGGCGGCGATGCCAGAACAACGATCGCTGCAGCAATCACGAACTCGAAAAAAACACCAGCCACAATGGATGCAAAAGGTGGGAGTGAGAGCGCAGCGGTTGATTGGGTTTCTCAAAAACCAGTTCCAAATTGGATCTGGCGGAAAGACCAGCCAACCGCTGATGCTCCGCTTTTCATGCGGAAGAGCTTTCACGTTCCCGGAAAGAAGGATTCGCATGCAGTCAAAGCCGCCAAGCTTTACTTCACCTGTGACAACGAAGCCCAAGTTTGGATCAACGGTGAGAGTGTTGGATCGTGTCCAGATTGGCATCAACCGGTAGTAATTTCTGATGCGAAGAAATTCGTTCGCATGGGCAAGAATCAAATCGCGGTCAAAGCGGCGAATCGAGGCGGACCGGCTGCTTTCGTTTTCAAACTGGAGCTCGAAACAACCGGTGGTTTCAAAAAGCAAATCACCTCAAACAAATCATGGAAGCTCTCCGATGAAGACGCCGACAAATGGAGGCGGCCAACGTTTGACGATTCGGCCTGGTCCGTCGAAGTCAACAACTTGGGAGAATTTGGAGTTGAGCCTTGGGGGAAGCCCGGAACAAAGCCAAAGACTCAAAGCCAAGAATCGTTCGCCGATGAAGACGCCATCACTGTCGCCGAAGGGTTCAAGGTCGATCTGATCTACAAGGTCTCTAAGTCAACTCAGGGCAGTTGGGTGTCGCTGACTTGTGACGACGAAGGGCGTTTCTACGCGAGCGACCAGGACGGGAAAGGACTGTTTCGTTTTACGGTCGCCGAATCTGTTTCCACAAACAATTCAAAGCCGGTCGTCAAAGTCGAAAAAATGCCGGTCGATGTATCGGGCGCTCAAGGAATGGTTTGGCACGATGGTGCACTCTATTTCAATCGCGGCAGCAGTCCACTCTACAAACTAACGGACTCAACAGGCGATGGCTTGCTCGACACAGCTGAAGAAATCACCAAAGCATCCGGTGGTGGTGAACACGGCAACCACGCGGTCATCATCGCTGAAGACGGCAAGCAGCTTTACATCGACGCCGGGAACCACACGAACTTACCCGCCGAAACCGAAGTCGGTGGATCTCGCGTTCCAACATGGGATGAAGACCATTTGTTGACGCGTAACTGGGATCCCAACGGGCACGCTCGTGGACGACTTGCTCCCGGAGGCTGGATCACGCGGTTCGATCTGAAAACACGCAAACACGAAGTCTACTCAATCGGCTATCGCAACCAGTACGACATCACGCTTAACCGCGCCGGCGACCTGTTTACCTACGACGCCGACATGGAATGGGACCTTGGTGCTCCATGGTATCGCCCCACTCGAATCAACCACGCCGTCAGCGGTTCGGATTACGGCTGGCGAAGCGGCAGTGGAAAATGGCCTGCTTACTACGAAGACAGTTTGCCTGCAGTCGTCAACATTGGTCCGGGAAGTCCAACGGGTGTCGTCAGCGGACAAGGCACGAAATTTCCAGCCAACTACCAGGACGCGATCTTTGCTTTGGACTGGACCTTCGGAACGATCTACGCAATTCATTTGACACCCGACGGCGCCGGTTGGCGTGGCGAACAGGAAGTCTTCTGCCATGGCACTCCGCTTCCGGTTACCGATGCGATCGTCGGCAAAGACGGAGCTCTCTACTTTGCAACCGGCGGGCGAGGTACCGATTCGGCCGTCTACCGGATTCGCTACGTCGGCAAAGAGTCGACTCAGCCAGTCGAGGCTGATTTGCCGGGAGAAAAGGCTCGGAATCTGCGTCGTCGCCTCGAAGAATTTCACGGCAAAGAACATCCAGACGCCGTGAAGAAAGCGTGGCAGCACCTGAAAAGTGAAGACCGTTGGCTAAGGCATGCCGCGCGTATCGCGATCGAGTCCCAACCGGTTGAAACATGGAAACAACGACTCTTCAGAGAATCCGACGACCAAGCTTTCATCGCCGCCGCCGTCGCATTGGCTCGCGTTGGGGATACTTCGTACAAGAACTCGCTGATTGCGGCTCTGCTACAGCGTAACCTTGCCACACTTTCGGATCAGCAAGCTCTCGGGCTGCTCCGCGCTTACGCATTGACCTTCATTCGGCTCGGTGAACCGTCCGAACCGCAACGCCAACAGGCGATCGCGGAACTGGATCCACACTTTCCTCACAGCAACAAGGACGTCAACACGGAATTGGTTCGACTTCTCGTCTACCTGAAGTCTCCGACCGTCATCCAGAAAACGCTGCCGCTGTTGGCCGATGCCAAGCCTTCGCGACCGGCGTGGGCCGAGCAAATCGATTTCGACGCCAACCCGCGATACGGAAATCGGATCAAGAAGTTACTCAGCAACCAGCCGCCATCGCATGAATTGAACTATGCCTTCATGCTTCGAAATCTTCACGACGGCTGGACCATGGAGCAACGTCGCGACTACATCGAGTTCATCAATCGATCGGCAAAGTTTAACGGCGGCGTGACTTACGGAAAGTTGCTGGCGAACCTTCGCAACGAATTCCTGAGCCACATGAACAATGATCAGCGAGCTGCTCTGGCTGACATAAGCAGTGAAGACTTCAATCCAGTTCCGCAGTTCAAAATCACGCCACCTCAAGGCCCGGGAAAGAAATGGACTCTGGTCGAAGCTCAAAAACTGACGGGGCGCGAACAGCTCTGGGAAGCCGATTTCAAAAGCGGACGAAACCTGTTCCACGCGGCTCAGTGTGCGACCTGTCATCGCTTCGATGGACTCGGCGGTGACGTTGGGCCTGATTTGACGACTGTGAAGAACAAGTTCGATGCGAATTACTTGCTTGAATCAATCATTGAACCCAGCAAAGTCATCAGCGACCAATACGCTTCGAAAATTGTGTTGCTGGAAGACGGAAGGCAGATCTCTGGTCTGGTTGTGCCCAAGGACGACAAAGTCGCGATCTACCCGATTCAGGAAACCGCTGGTCCGCTAGAGCCGATTGTCGTGGCCGCAGATGAAATCGAAGGGATGAAAGATTCGAGTGTTTCACAAATGCCGGCTGCGATGCTCGATTCGCTCAACGAAAAAGAGCTTCGTGACTTGATCGCTTACTTGTTGTCGGCAGGCAGTCCTAGAGCAAAGGTCTATCAGAAAAGGTAAGGCCACGATGAAACAGACTTCAAGAAGACAGTTCCTTGCTGCTGCCGCAGTAACCGGCGTGATGACTTCGACAGCGTCTCGAAAGCTTTCGGCAGCGAATTCCAACGAAGAGATCGGGGTCGGCTTTGTTGGTCTCGGGATTCGCGGCAAGAAACTGCTCAACCAATTCAACAGCGTCGAAGGCGTCAATATCGTCGCGCTTTGCGATGCGGATTCAGGACGAGTCGCAACTGCACAGGAGAACTTTCCCAAAGCCAACACCTACTCCGACATGCGGAAACTGTTTGCGGACCCAGCGGTTGATGCCGTTGTGATCGCAACGTGCAACCACTGGCACTGCCTCGCCGCGATCTGGGCGATGGAAGCCGGCAAGGATGTTTACGTTGAAAAGCCGCTTGGGCACACTCAATGGGAAGGCGACCAAGTTGTTGCGGCGACGGAGAAATACGACCGCATCTGCCAAGTCGGGACTCAGCAACGCTCTGATCCAATGCAGGCGGAGATCAAAAAGTTCCTACACGAAGAGAAGGCACTCGGCGAGATCATGCACGTGCGAGTCAACCGATTCGGCATCCGCAAGCCAATCGGGAAACGGAGCAAGCCATTGGCTATCGATAAAAACGTGGACTACGACCTTTGGTGTGGCCCCGCAAAGAAACAGCCAATCTTTCGCGACCAACTGCACTACGATTGGCACTGGGACTGGAATACGGGCTCCGGCGAAATGGGCAACTGGGGCGTGCACATCATCGACGATGTGCGGAACAACATCTTTCAGGATTCAGTTGCAATGCCCAAAGGTGTGATGGCCGGCGGCGGCCGGCTTGTCTGGGACGACGCTGGCCAGACTCCGAACGTTCTTTTTGCGTACCTCGACACTGGTTCGCATCCCGTCGTGATTGGCTTGACGAACTTGCCTGCCAAACCGGGATCAAAAGAAGTCCCCAGGCATCCGGGCCCAGCCAGTGGCTATGTTGCATACTGCCACGGCGGTCGTTTCGAAGGCCAACGCGGTCGCGCCAAAGCGTTTGACTCTGCTGGAAAGTTAATCAAGGAGTTCAAAGGCAACCGCGGCGACGTGTTGCATCAAGCGAATTTTATCGAAGCCGTTCGACATCGTGATCGTTCGAAACTGAACGCCGACGTCATCGTTGGCAATGACAGTACGAATTGGTGCAACCTTGCGAACGTCGCGAGTCGCGTAGGTGGCAGGTTTAGCGAACAGACGGCAAGTTCCGTATCGCTTGAACAGTGGAAAAAGTTACTGGCTTCGATGGATGGCCATCTGAAGGCTCACGGCTTAAGCCTCGCGGATCAACAAATTAGTCTCAGTCCGCTGCTCAAGTTTGATGCGGAAACAGGAGCGTTCGTTGGCGACGGAAGCGATGCCGCCAACGGATTGCTGAAGCGTGAGTATCGAAATGGTTTTGAAGTTCCCGAGGTGGTTTGAGGTGTTGATGCA
>CAZORS010000056.1:5282-26481 GCA_964582025.1 uncultured Pirellulaceae bacterium
GGTCGACTCGCAATCGTCGCAGACGGCAATTCACCCGATCCGGACGACATCGGTGCTACCGCAGTTATGTTCGGGTTGCTCAAAGCTGCCGGCCTTGAAGAACGATTGGTTCATCTTTCACACTCCTGCGACCTCAAACCGACAGAACGTATTTCCGCCAAAGACGAACTACGACGACAAAAAGTACTCGACCAAGTCTGCCGACATGGCGTCGAAAACTTCGGGCCGTTCAACAACCTCTCTGCTTTCTACAACTGCCGGACTCAACAGCAGGACGCAATCGACGATCTTTGCAAAGCAATCAACGCTTCAACCAAAGACAATCCGCTGTGGATCATCGAAGCTGGCGAACCGGATATCATCGGCTTTGCGTTGGAAGCGGCTGAAGCTTCCAAACGACAGTTCGTTCACGTCGTCTCGCATCATCCGGCCAACGACAACGCTGGCGACTTCTTCAAGTGGCAGCAGATTCTCGATTTCGGTGTGACCGAACATCAAATCGGTGACCAAAACGTCGGGCTGAAAACCACGCCCGACAAATGGGACTGGGCCAAGGAGCATTCTGATGCCAACATGAAGTGGATTTGGGATCAGCTTGCCTACGCCGAACAGGATGGCGTGGTCAAGTTTCAGACCAACCAGTTTGACTGTTCTGACGCAGGCATGGTTTACTGGTGGATCACAGGTGCGGATCAAGCCGGCAACGCAAACGCGACACCGGCCACGATTGCCTCGATGCTGACAGGAAAGAACCTGACTCGACGACTTCCCGACATCGTTGTCTACCTTGCTGACGATCTTTCCGCCCGCGATCTTTCGCTCTACGGTGGCACGAACATCGAAACGCCTTCGATCGACAAACTGGCTGCTGACGGAATGACCTTCAATCGCGCCTTTGTCGCCAGTCCGTCATGTGCATCGAGCCGCGCTGCACTGTTGACCGGATTGATGCCGGCGCGCAACGGAGCCGAAGAAAATCACTCGTACCCTCGACCTGATGTCTTGAAGCTGCCCAAGGTTCTTGGTGACCTTGGCTATCAAACAGCAGCCTTCGGCAAAGTCGCTCATCAAAAGAGTGCCCCGGATTACCACTTTGAAGTTCACGATCCCAAGTCAAACATTCCTCAGCTTCGCGAAACGGTCAAAGCGTTTCTTGAGAACCGAACTGACACTCGACCGCTGGCCTTGTTTGTTGGGACCTCTGATCCGCACGTCCCTTGGCCAAGCGAATCAACTGTCGACGCAGAAACGATGTCCTTGCCGCCGAAGTTGCTGGACACGCCTCGCACACGAGTCCAGCGTTCTCGATACTTACAGGAGGTCAAAGACCTTGATGAATACCTCGGTGAACTTCGTGAGCTAACGACCAAGCACCTTTCATCCGACCAACTATTTCTATTTTCCAGCGATCATGGGGCACAGTTTCCGTTCGGAAAATGGACGTTGTACGACGAAGGCATCCACGTACCGCTGATCGTGGCCCAACCGGGAAGAATAAGACCGGGCACGCGAACGGCGGCAATGGTCAGCTGGGTTGACATATTGCCTACGCTTATTGATTTCGGTGGCGGCATGGTCCCGGAAAATCTTGACGGCCAATCGTTTCTAAAAGTTCTTCACGGTCAAACGGACTCGCACCGCAAGCGAATTTTCACGACGCACAGCGGCGACCGAAAGATGAACGTGTTCCTCAGTCGCAGCGTGCGAACGGATCGTTACAAGCTGATCTGGAATCCACATCCCGAGTTCGCTTTTACGACGCACATCGATTTGTTGTTACGGGAAACATCGGGCGACTATTTCAAGGAATGGAAAGAACGAGCCAAATCGGATTCGTCGGCGGCTGCTGTCATTGCCCGACATCACGGCCGGCCTGAGTTTGAACTCTACGATTTGAAGGTCGATCCGTTTGAGCAAACGAACCTTGCCGGCGACGCCAATTTGGCAGCTAAGCAGAAGAAGATGCTTGCCGGACTTAAAGCGTGGATGAAAAAACAGGGCGATGAGCTGACTGTGTTTCATGAGCCATTGATGCTGGACGCACCAGAGACTTGGGTGCCAAGACGACAGAAGCGACCAAAAAAGAAACAGAATTGAGCCATGTTCCAAGAACCAATCCACCAAACACACTCGCTCCCCTCTCCCCGCAAATTCGGACCAGAAAGCTCTGCCACTGAAGTCAAACTTTCTCCGAATTTGTGGGGAGAAGGGCTGGGGGTGAGGGGATAGCGCTATGAATGATCGACTTGAGCCAATCGAATTTGCTCGACTGAGGAGAAAGATGGCTGATCAGTGGGAACGCCAGATGTGGCAACTGCTGAGAAACCGCCAACGTTGCAATCAGAAATTCAGACGCGAACACCCCTTGGGAATTTACACGGCTGATTTTTATTGCGCTTCCGCAAAGGTGGTTGTTGAAATTGATGGAGCAAGCCACTGGTCGAAAGAAGCCGAAGAGCACGATGCCACTCGTGATCAATGGATGCAACAGCAAGGTATACGCATTCTGCGATTTACATGTGCTCAAGTAGAACATGAAACAGAGCGTGTTATCGACACGATAGAAAACGCGTTGTCGGAGACACAACGATAGCCTAAGCCCCTCACCCCCAACCCCTCTCCCCGTGAATTCGGCCATCGTTTGATCTCGGTGGCGAGCCTTTTTCGTCCGAATTCACGGGTAGAGGGGAGCTAGTCAATAATTGAGTAAATTCATGAATGTTCAGTACACTCCGAGACTTCTCATCCTCGTCCTGAGTCTGCTATGCTGCGCGGCAAATCCCGCCCATGCACAGGAACGTCCCAACGTCGTCTTCCTACTCAGTGACGATCAAGGTTGGACGGACTACGGGTTCATGGATCACCCGCACATTCAGACACCCAACATTGACCAACTTGCCCGCTCAGGAATTCTTTACGAACGCGGCTATGTCACTGCACCACTGTGCCGACCATCCCTGGCCAGCATCGTTACTGGGCTCTATCCACACCAAACACGAATACGCGGAAACGATCCGTTACTGCCTAACGGTGCGAAGTGGCACGAGAAAAAGTCCCGGCCGATGTCACTGAAGTTTCGCAACCGAATGACGGCTCCGATGCTGGAGCATCAATCCTTCGTTAAGATTCTCAAAGACAACGGCTACGCCACACTGCAAACCGGCAAGTGGTGGGAAGGCGACCCGAAAGACCACGGCTTCACCGATGCGATGACTCATGGCGATCACATGCGAGGCGGCAGGCACGGCGACGTCGGCCTGAAAATCGGCCGCAGTACGATGAAGCCTATTTATGACTTTGTGGACAAGGCCAACGACAATAAGCAACCGTTCTTCATCTGGTACGGCGTTTTCCTGCCGCACTCTCCGCACAACGCACCGGATCGACTCTACAACAAATACAAAGACCTCGCCCCGGACGAACCGACGGCTCGATACTGGGCGAACGTTGAATGGCTTGATGAAGGCTGTGGCCAGATTGTGGATCACTTGAAGAAGCGCGGCATCTACGAGAACACGATCTTCATCTACACCTGCGACAACGGTTGGGTTCAGGACCCCGAAAAGAAGAACCGCAGCATTCGATCCAAACGACAGCCCGTCGAGGCCGGCATCCGCACGCCGATCATCATTAGTCAAGAAGGAAAGATAAAGCCACTTCGCGATGCCGGAACGCTGGCCAGCAATATCGACATCGCCACCACGATTTTGAAAGCCTGCGACATCGAAGCCCCAGAATCGATGACGGGGCTGGATTTGCGTGAGCCAGAATCGCTCAAGGAAAGAAATCGAATTTTCGTTGACGTTTACCAACACGACTCCGACTTGGACAAACTCGACAACCTGCGAAGTGGCTTGCTCGCCCGAGTCGTTATCGATGGCTGGGACAAGCTGACTTGGTCACCGAAGGGAAGCAAGCTTTACGATTTAAAAGAGGATCTCGACGATCGAAATGATCTTTCTGCTGACGAGCCGGAGAAAGTGAAACGGCTGTCAAAGGTGATCAAGAATTGGGTTGGTGCAAAGTGAATCTGAATCTGCAACAAAATGGTCCTTCAAAAACACACTCACTCCCCTCTCCCCGCAAATTCGGACCGGAAACCTCCGCCATCGGAGTCAAACTTTCTCCGAATTTGTGGGGAGAGGGGCTGGGGGTGAGGGGGAACATGACCCGCGCCCCCTCATTCACATGTTTGGAATTGACCGATTCTTGCTAGTGAAAAAGGCAAGCACTTGGATTCGCGACTCACACCCCTCACCCCCGACCCCTCTCCCGCAAGGGGAGAGGGGAGCGAGCTTACTTTCGGTTCCACTTGGACCAAATTTTTGAAAGCTTAGTCATGAACAGAAGAAACTTCATCAACTCACTCGCCGCTGGTAGCGCCGGCATCTCGCTGTTGCCGCACTTTCCTTTTGCTGGCACACAGGAAAAAGAAACCGCCGTCGGCTCCAAATTCGACACGCTCACCAAAAGCCTGCTGGTCGATTGGTGCGATGGCATGATGCGCCAACAAATCAATGATCCCGACAACCCAAAACTGCACGGAGCCCTCGCGTGTCCGGCTTGCGATCACATTCACGGACGCTGCTCTGACGCGTTGTATCCGTTTCTGCACTTGGCGAATGTAACAGGCGATCAGAAATACGTTCGCGCCGCGATCGACGTCTACAACTGGGCTGAGCACAACGTCAAGAACGACGATGGCAGTTGGCGAAACGACATCCGCCCCAAAGCGTGGCGTGGCACGACCATCTTCGGCGCAATTGCACTCGCCGAAGCCTTGCACTACCACGGAAAAGTTCTCGACGATGAGACGCGAGCCGCGTGGACATCGCGACTGGACGAAGCCGTCGGCGGCTATCTCTATCGTGACTTCAAAAAGATCGACTTCACGAACCTCAACTACGGCATGACAGCCGTCTACGGATTCCATCTGTTTGGCGAGTTGCTTAACAATCAAAAGTACACCGATCGTGGCTTGCAGTTTGTCAAACGTGTCAAAGAGTTCTTCACTCAGCCAAACACGCTGCTGTGGGGCGAAGGGAAACCGAATGACCTGCGCAGTGGTCGCGGTCATCTGCCGGTCGATCTTGGCTACAACGTCGAAGAGTCCATTAACGGTATCGCTCTTTATGCGTTGGAGGTCAACGACACAGAATTGATTGAGCTTGTCACAAAATCGATGAGCGGTCACCTTGAGTTCATGCTGCCTGATGGAGCATGGGACAACAGTTGGGGCACGCGTTCGCAAAAGTGGTGCTACTGGGGCAGTCGCACATCGGACGGTTGCCAACCAGCCTTCAGCATTCTGGCCGATCGCAATCCAGCCTTTGGCGCAGCCGCAATTCGCAATGCAGAACTTTTGCAACGCTGTACAGCCGACGGCTTGATCCACGGTGGACCGCACTACGTATCGCACGGCGTCAAACCCTGCATCCACCATACCTTTACGCACGCCAAAGTGATGGCTTTCGTTCAGGACAAAATGAAGGTGATGCCCAAATTCGACGACTCGACGCCACTGCCTCGCGTAACCGCAAAAGGCGTCAAGCACTTCCCGGAACTCAGCGTGTGGCTAGTTTCCAAAGGGCCATGGCGAGCCACCGTTTCGGCTTATGACTTTTTGTATCGCACCAAGAAAACCAAGAACCTGCAACAGCCCACTGGCGGCTCGATCGCGGTCTTGCACCACGAGAAGGTTGGCACGCTGCTGGCCGGAAGCATGGCGAAGTACATCATGGTTGAGCCACTCAACATGCAGCCTCAGCCCAACGAGGACTTTGCATTCACGCCACGAATCGAAGTGCGAAAAGGCGACCAGTGGTTCACCAACCTCTACGACCTCAAGACAGACGTGTCGTTCAAGGAAGCCGCGAGCAACATTACTTTTGACGTCAAAGGAACGATGGTCAACGAGGCTCGGAATCCTATCGAAAACGAAGCGTCAGATTTCGAGCTCAACTACACCTTCGACGCCGACAAAGTCACCGTTTCTGTTCCGGCAGCGGAAGCCCCATCACCGCAGGATCGCACACTGGTTCTTCCTGTTCTTTCGCCGACCGGCGAGGAAGTGCGTGTCGTCTCAGATAACCGTATCGAAATCATCAAGCCCGAAGGCACGGTCGTGATCGAGTGCAACAGTCCGTTGTCGATTAAGGAGACAGAGAAAGAGCGAGTCTTTAACATGGTTCCCGGAGCGGAAGCCGTTCCGATCATGGTTGAAGTTCCAGCGGGAGAAAAGGAACAAATAGAACTCACAATCTCGGTGAGGCAGTAGTTTTCAAGTCAGCCAGCACACTCCCTATGAAAACCTTACTCCCCTCGCCCCTTGGGGGAGAGGGGCTGGGGGTGAGGGGTAACACGGTGGGGTATCACAGCACTTCTCGAAAATAACTGCATCAACCAAAGCCCCCTCATCCGGCCTTCGGCCACCTTCTCCCACGGAGGGGAAAAGGAACAGGAAATTTTCGCGCGCGTTCCTGAAAAGAATTTATCGTTCACACCGAAAACCAAAACAATGAACCATCCAAACCGACGATCGTTTTGCAAGTCCGCGGGCATTCTGCCCTTCGCTGCAGCTGCCGGCCTTCCCCTGACATCAACTACCCCAGACAAACCTCCCATCAAACGCGTTGGTGGATCACACTTAAAACTCTCGCTCAACGCATTTTCATTCAACGCGTTACTCCGCGCCAACGCTGAAGACCCAAACAAGGGCTTGGACCTGTTCGGGCTTTGCGAGTTCTGTGCCAAGCATGATTTTGATTCGGTCGATCTGACGGGTTACTACTTTCCCGGCTATCCGAACGCTCCGGAAGATTCCTACCTGTTCAAACTAAAGCGACATGCCTTTGACCTCGGTCTTGAGATCAGCGGTACTGGAGTTCGCAACGATTTCGCCACCGCGGATAAAGCCGTCCGCGCCGAAGGCGTACAACTGCTCAAGACATGGATCGAGGTCGCGGCCAAACTGGGAGCTCCTGTGGTTCGTGCCTTTGCACAAACATTCAGTCCGCTTCACACTTGGAAGAAAGCATCTGGCGGCGCCGATCGAGACACCGTTGAGGGATGGATCGCAGACGCATTGCGAGAATGTGCGGAGCACGGGCAAAAGTTCGGCGTGATCGTCGGCGTGCAGAATCACGGAGACTTTGTGAAGACGGCACAGGAGCATCTGAGTCTGATCAATCGAGTCGATCATGATTGGTGTGGCGTGTTGGTGGACACCGGCAAGTACAAAACGGACGACCCCTACGCCGACATCGCGGTGACGGCCCCGCACGCGGTCAATTGGCAAGTCAAACAGGCGCTCGGCAGCGGCCGCGACGCACCACCGATGGACATGTTGAAGTTGATGACCATCATTCGAAAGTCAGGCTATCGCGGCAACCTTCCGATCGAAACCCTGCCGCTAAAACGACCTGATTACGATCCGTTCACGGAAGTGCCAAAGATTTTGAAGCAGGTTCGCGAAGCGATGAAAGCGACTGAGGAGAATGAGCCGGATGGCCGTGAGTCGCAACAGTGACGATTGTGAGTAGCAACAGTGGCAGCCTATGAAGACGCGCTCGTTCACAGGTTTGGGTGCCATGATCATGCGCAGCATGAGAATGCTTACGCGTTGCGTAAACATGGCGCCCACCACTCCATTAGATTCCCATTTTTTCCACAAGGACGGTTCTTCCCAAGCATCAACCACTCGGTCGGCATCGATCAATTAAGTATGTTTTTGCTCACAGATTCTTTTTCAAAAACCGATCAATCGCATTAACGAACATTGGCATAAACTCAGGCGAATTCCACTGTGCGTGTTTGGCTCCTTCTACAATCGACAACTCCGTTTCCACGCCCAGTGATTCCAACTTCGCCTGGACGGCTTTGTTTTTGTCGGGATTGTCCTTGGATCCGGTCAAAAAAAGAACCGGCGGCATGTTCGCATCGACTTTGCTGGCCACGTCGGCCAACTTGTACATGGCCGGTTTTTGCTCCGCGTTCCCGCCGAACCAGACGACAGCGAACGATTTTTCAGGTTGAGCCACGGATTGATCGGCAACTCGCCCTGGCGAAATCTCAGTTGGCCCAGCCATCACCACCACAGCAGCCAATTGGTTTGAACCTTCGATGTTTGCATGCTTTAACTCCGCAAGATCACTCCCGGCCGCCATCAAGCCTGCAAGATGTCCTCCGGCAGAACCTCCCACGACGGCGATTCGGCTTGAGTCGATTCCCAAATCATCGGCATGCGTGTGCAAGTAAGCCGTCGCTGCGTTGCAATCGCGAACGGCGGCTGGGAATTTCGCTTCATGCGCCAAGCGATACTCGATGTTGGCAACGACGTAACCGCGCCGACAAATCGATGCTGAAAATGCAGCGAACTTCTCTTTCGCGCCTTTCACCCAACCTCCGCCGTGAACAACGATGACCGCGGGCGATTTCGGCGCCGCCGTTTCTGGGCGGTAAACGTCCATGTACAACTTTCTTCCGTCGACGTTGGCGTAGGGAATCTGCTGCGTGCACTCGATGTCGGTCAGGTCGACGGCAGGCATTGGGCAGATGCCGTAAGCTTCGCGTGGCATCACATACAGTCCGTCAAAGGTGCTGACGTACAACTGTCGCTGAATATCGCCACCAAAAACGACGTTGATCGGGCGAGCTGTTGGTACGATCTCGTCGATCATTTTTCCGCTCGGATCGAACACGCAAACCGACCGGCCGCCCGTACAGTAGACATTGCCCGCGCGGTCGACCGTCATGCCGTCACCTCGAAAACCGATATCCGTCTTCGGCAACTGAGCAAACACGGTAGTTTCGAAGCGATCTTTCGCAGAATCAATTTCACCGGCGACGATCTGACCGGTTTTGATGGACGACACATAGAGGGTCTTGAAGTTTGGCGACAGAGCGATGCCGTTGGGTTGAGCCAATTCGTTGACGTCGATAGAGACTTTGCTGTCACCAGAAACTCGGCGGACGACACCTTCGCGAGTGAAGGTGATGTATATGTCGCCATGGTGATCGACGACCAGATCGTTGGGCTTCTGGCCTTTGGCAAAGGCTGCTAACTCCTCGGGAGGTCCACTTTTGCCAAGCCGAAACAGTTTTCGTTTGCCACTATCAACAAAATACAAGTTTCCATTTTGATAATAGGTTCCGGAAATCGCCCAATCGCCCTTCAGTCGCTTTCTGGCCTTGCTGACATCTTTCTCAGTAGGAATACTCCACAACGCGCCACCCTTTACATCGGGAACGAATAGAGTTCGACTTCCGTCCCATGCTGCTCCGTCGGCAAGTTCGAAATCGATGCCAACCTTCTTCAACGCCGGTTCTCCGTATAACGGAGCCTTCCAGCCCTTGGGCAATTTGCCTTGCGGCCTGACACCGTAAGCGTTGGCAGGAATAGGATGATCGTCGGCCGATAGTAGCGGCAAGTCATCAGCCAGGTGTTTGATCCTGAAGTCCTTGTATTGAATCTTCATCGCCGGACCGGTGTGGACCTGAACAGCGAGAACGCCTTCGAGTGACCTGCCTGTTTCATCCAGGTCAATCAAGTCGGCTGTCGGATGCCCGTCGATCCAGTGACGGTGATGATTGCCTTGAACCAGCACCCGGTAGTCATGCCATTGATCTGGAGCAAATTTCTTGACAGGGAACTTGTCGACAACCCAGGGCTGACCGTCGGGAGCGACGATTACTTTCTCTCCCGTGTGAGACAAAATGCGTCGTCCCTTTTCTTCGTACAGCATGCCATTATACTTCGGAATGCTGGCCACTACATCACATTGATAGCCCGTCACGACATGCGGCCCGCGTTCAGGACTCATTTTGCCTCGGTATTGGAGGCCGCTGTTACCGCCAGCAGTCAGCTTTACTTTCACTCGCAGTTCAAAATTTCTGACAGTTGAACCTTGCCAGACAATAAAGCTATTCGCTTTGAGTGAACCATCGGTGACACCGGTCAGCGCACCGTCTTCGACCGACCAGTACGCTTCATCTCCAACCCAACCGCTGAGGGTTTCTCCATCGAAGACTTGAACGAACCCATCTTCATCAGGCGAGGCTGTTTGAGCGCGGCTTTGCGCTGTACTGCAGAGTTGCAAAATGAAAAGCACGATCAAGCCAAATTTGAATCTCATGGTGAAAACCAATGGTTGGTGTCGTAAAAGAAAGAGTTTCGAATGAAAGCGTACCTAGTATGATCGTGCAATTTGCCATTCGACGCCAGCAGCTTTCGGTGCTATTCGTTACGTCACAATCGCCCGGCGGAAGCTTCCGAGAACGAATACTGCGTGTGAAAAACAGATGTCGATTTGCGACAGTCGAGCTTTGCGTGCGTCGAAAACTCCTCAAACAGGTTCGAGCGTTGGTTACGATCATGATCAAGATTCCAGCCTGAGCCAACAAGGAAATCAGTTGCACCATCCCGGCTACGGAATGATGAATGGCTTACAATAAACTGACAGTTTAACTCGACAATGCACATCAATCTAAACACTCAATGAGAATCAACCTCAGTAATGCATTTGCTCTTTTGGTTTACGGGCTTGTCTTGTTCATTCAAGGAGCGGATACCCCCGCGGACGAAGTATCGTTCAATCGCGACATTCGTCCGCTGTTGTCCAATCGCTGTTTTGCATGCCACGGTCCCGATGAAGAAACTCGTGAAAGTGGATTGCGGCTTGACCAGGCCGATGGTGATGGAGGAGCAATCGGTCTCGCAATCGAGCCGGGTTCGCTTGAAGACAGCGAGTTGTGGAACCGTATTACTTCGGATGATGAGTCAGAAATTATGCCTCCGCCGGACTCGCACTTGAAGCCGTTTTCGGCCGAGGAGCAAGGACTGATCAAACGCTGGATTGAATCAGGCGCGAATTACGAAAAGTTTTGGGCGTTCGAGACACCTGTCAAACCAGCATCACCTTCTGTCAAGGATGTTGCGTGGAGCGCCAACGATATCGATCGCTTCGTTTTGAGAAAACTTGAATCATTAGAGTGTTCACCATCGTCGAAAGCGGATCCACGAACGCTCATTCGTCGTGTGACTCTGGATTTGACGGGGCTGCCGCCAACGCGTGCCGAGATCGAAGAATTTCTGGGGGAGCATCAGCAGTCTCCAGACGACGCTTGGGAAAAGGTTGTCGATCGCCTGTTGGCTCGGCCACAATATGGCGAACACATTGGCCGCTACTGGCTGGACCTGGTACGGTTTGCGGATTCAAACGGCATGCACAAGGACTTTTACCGCAACCACGTTGCCTATCGGGATTGGGTGATTCGGGCTTTCAATGAAAATCTCGGTTACGACGACTTTCTACGGTACCAGCTGGCCGGAGATCTCTATTCCAAACCGACGCGCGATCAACTTGTTGCATCGGGATTCCATCGCTTGCATCTGATTATCGACAGAGGCACAGCCCTTCCGGAAGAAAGTTTTGCCAAAAACGTGATTGATCGCGTCACTTCTGTCAGCACGGCCTTCATGGGCCTGACGGTTCAATGCGCTCAATGCCACGACCATAAGTTCGATCCGATCACGCAAAAGGATTTTTATGCCTTGTCTGCATTCTTGAACAACATCGATGCAAAACCTGAAACTGCATTTGGCCCGGGGCACAAACGCGGATTGCAGCAGCCCTTCGTATCTTTTGCGAATCCGCAGCAGGAGTCCAAGCTCAAACGACTCGATCGAAAGATCAAAAATCTGAATCGGAATTTGAAAAAGGCAGAAGAAGCCGCTCAAAACAAATCGGCCAAAGAGCAATCTTCGAAAAACGCCGATGCGGGCGACAAAAGAGTTTCCGCCTTGGCAAAACAGCTGAAAGAAGTCCAGAAGGAGAAATCGGAACTGGAGATGCAGATTCCTATGGCGATGGTCATGAAAGAACGAAAGGAAGTTCGCTCGACCTTTGTTCTTGAGCGAGGCCAGTACGATGCTCCGGGAGAAGAAGTTCAGCGCAACACGCCTGAGTTTTTGCCTGAGCTAAAGACATCGGGGAACACTCCTTCGCGGATGGATTTGGCCAACTGGTTTGTCGATCCAGAGAATCCGCTGACGTCTCGCGTGGCCGTGAATCGAATTTGGCAGCAATTCTTTGGGGTCGGACTGGTGAAAACCTCCGAAGATTTTGGCAATCAGGGCGATGTGCCGTCGCACCCGGAACTACTCGATTATCTCGCAGTGACTTTTGTCGAATCCGGCTGGGATACCAAAGGGCTCATCAAAGAGATCGCGATGTCGAAGACTTACCGGCAATCTTCGGTCGCTTCGCCGGATCAATATCAGGCTGATTCCGAGAATCGAATGCTCTCTCGCGGGTCCCGGTTTCGCCTCGACGCTGAAGTGATTCGTGACCAAATTCTCTCATCCAGTGGCTTGTTATCTGAAAAGATGTACGGGCCCAGTGTTAAGCCACCACAACCAGATGGCTTATGGGCCGCGGTATCGATGATCGGCGAACGCTACCAACCCGACTCAGGCGAGGCCATCCGGCGACGAAGCGTTTACACTTTTTGGAAGCGTTCCATGCCACCGCCGCAGATGACGATTCTCAATGCGCCGCTTCGCGATTCCTGCGTTGCCAGGCGTGAACGAACCAACACGGCAACTCAAGCACTGCTGCTATTGAACGAATCGGAGTATCTCAAGGCAAGCCGGCAATTGGCTCTCGAAGTGCTCAAGCAGCCTGACGAGAAACGTATCGAAGCCGCATGGGAAACGGTCACTTCGCAATTGCCCGACGACAAAGAAAAAGAAGTCCTGCAACAATTGCTGGCGGATCTTGGCGAAAAGTACTCCTCCAACAAGTCGTTGGTGGAAGACTTGTTGGGAGACCTGAAACCTCCTCAACTACCTGGTTCCGACAACGAAAAAGTAGAACTGGCAGCCTGGACCATTCTGGCCAACACGCTTTTCAACATGGACATCACCAAGACAAGGAACTAGACGATGGAACTTGAAAGATCTTTACTCTATCTACAAAATCGGCGACGGTTCCTGTTCAATTCCGGAATGGGGTTGGGAGTTTCGGCGCTGGCGAATCTTATCACAGGTCATAAAATCCAGGCGGCTTCGATGAAACGCCCGAATGGAGATCCGGGTTCGTCGGAGCTTGGTCCCCACTTTGAACCGAAAGCCAAACGCGTCATTTTTCTGTTCATGGCAGGCGCTCCCAGTCAGATTGATCTGTTCGACTACAAACCGGGCCTGAAAGATCTGTTTAAGTCCGATTTGCCGGATTCGATCAGCCAGGGCCAGCGAGTCACGGCGATGACCAAAGGGAAAGCCAAGCTTGTTGCTCCTTCGAAATTCGAATTTGCAAAGAAAGGCAAAAGTGGAATTTGGATGAGTGAGCTGCTGCCACATTTGTCAAAGCATGTGGATGACCTGTGCTTCATCAAATCCATGAACACCGATGCGATCAATCATGATCCCGGGAAAACTTCCTTCTGCACGGGCTCCGAGATTCCGGGCAAGCCCAGCATGGGTGCGTGGCTGAGCTACGGTTTGGGGTCGATGAATCGGGACTTGCCGGATTACGTTGTGCTTCCGTCAGCAAAGTGGAGCGGGAAAGTTAATGTGCAGGCTCTGTATTCGCGACTTTGGGGAAGCGGATTTCTGCCGTCAAAGCATCAGGGAACCAGCTTTCAGGCAGTCGGCGACCCGGTGCTGTTTCTTTCCAATCCAGACGGAGTCAATGCTGCGGTCCGGCGCAGGATGCTCGACTCGCTTCGCCAGCTCAATGGAAAACACTTTGCGGAAATTGGTGATCCCGAAATCGAGACAACGATCGCTCAGCAAGAAATGGCTTTCCGCATGCAGACTTCGGTTCCCGAGTTGGCTGATATCTCGGGCGAGTCACCTGAAACGCTGGCCATGTACGGTCCCGACATCGATAAACCCGGCTCTTACGCGAGGAACTGTTTGCTGGCGCGGCGGATGGCGGAACGCGACGTGCGGTTTGTCCAGTTGTTTCATCGTGGCTGGGATCACCACTCAAAGCTGCCGGAAAACCTTGAGGGACAATGCCGCGACGTGGACCAGCCTACTGCTGCTTTGCTGCAGGACTTGAAGCAACGTGGCTTACTCAAAGATACGCTGGTTGTTTTTGCCGGAGAGTTCGGACGCACTGTTTACTGCCAGGGCAATCTGACTGTCAACAACTACGGACGCGATCATCATCCAAGATGCTTTACTGGTTGGCTGGCGGGCGGTGGCGTCAAAGGCGGATTCGAATACGGCAAGACCGATGATTTTTCCTACAACGTGATCGAGAACCCTGTCCATGTTCGTGACTTTCACGCAACGATGCTGCACCTGCTGGGCATCGATCATTCCCGATTGACTTTTCCTTTTCAGGGACTCGACCAAAGGTTGACCGGTGTCGAACCAAGCCGCGTGGTTAAAGAAATCATTGCCTGATTTCGTTCGAAGGTTTTTCTAACCGTTTTTGTGAGAATTGTATGTCAGGTTGTTCGTGTCGCGTCGCAGTTTCCTTAAAGGCGGTCTTGTCACTGGTCCCAGTCTTCCTCTTTGTTTTCTTTGCGTTGGCCACGAACGCAATTGCAGTTGGTTGCGATGATCTGTCTGCCGATCGCCCGAATATCGTTTGGGTGATGGGAGAAGACATCAGCACTGAACTTTCCTGTTACGGACACCCGGCAGTCGCAACGCCGAACCTTGATGATCTGGCCAGAAATGGAATTCGCTTCACCAATGCATTTTGTACTGCGCCTTCTTGCACGCCTTCGCGCAATGCCATGATGACGGGCGTGTACCAAACTCGAACGGACACACAGGATCAACGGCGACGTGGAATAAAACTGCCGCCAAACATCTTGCCAATCACCAATCTGCTTCAGAAACAGGGTTACTACACGGCATTGGGCTGTGGCTTCAGCGGCAAAACAGATCTCAATTTCGAAACTCCTCGTCTATTCGATGGCAAAGACTGGAAGCATCGCAAACCCGGACAGCCATTTTTTGCTCAAGTGACACTCTACGACTCTCATCGTCTGAAAGACAATTGGGACCAGGTCACGAAATCACAGACAACGCCGGTTGCACGTGACAAAGTACAGTTGCCTCCGTACTTCCCGGACCACGAAGCCATTCGCGAAGACTGGGCGCGCTACCTTGAATCGATTCAGTCGATCGACCGAAATTTGGACAATTGATGCAACGACTCGACGACGAGGGACTCGCAGAAAACACGGTAGTTATTTTCATTGGGGACAACGGTCGCTGTCACCTGAGAGGCAAATGTTGGCTTTACGACGCCGGTCTGAAGGTTCCATTCCTTCTCAAAATCCCTAACGCATTTACAGGTCGTTTCCAGAAAGAGAATTCAGAGCATACCGTTGATGACCTTGTCAGCACGCTGGATATCTCGGCCACCGTTTTGGATCTTGCCGGCGTCAAACTTCCCGAATATCTCGATGGTCGTTCACTGGTATCGCAGGACTACGAACCGCGAGAAGCCGTCTTTGCGGCGCGAGACCTGATCGACGAAGTTTTGGACCGGATTCGGTGCGTGAGGACGAAGCAATTCAAATACATCCGAAACTATAAACCCGAGAATGGATATCGAGAATGTGTTTACGTGCGGCGAAACCGTCCGATGTTGGCAATCATGGAAGAACTCGGTCGGCAGAAGCAGTTGACGCCTGCTCAGGAGTTAATCCTTGCCAAGTTAAAGCCCAGAGAGGAGCTTTACGATGTGGAAGCTGACCCTCACGAAATTCACAATCTCGCTGAAGATCCAAAGTACGCCGAGACTTTGGCATCACTGCGTGATTCATTGGACGACTGGATTCAGGACACCGGAGATACCGGACTTGAGCAGCAGGCCACGATGGACGCGCGAAAAATGCGCAATGGAAAGTGAGTGTAAGTAAAGATCAACTCTACGGTATCTTGTCCCGGGTTGATACTGACAAAGAAAACGCCTCCCTGAGCAGATCCCAGGAAGGCGCGTTTGATTCAAAACTGAAATTTCAATTCAGCGCTGCCGACGCAAAACAAATGCTCCCAAACCAAGTCCAAGCAGTGCCAATGTCGAAGGTTCAGGTACCGCCGCATATGAAATTGAATTGATAACAGTCTGAGGACCGGCTTCGTCCGAATCATTCGCCGTTAGCGTCAATGTCTGACCAAAGGATGCGCTCACGCTGGAAAAATCTACCGTAGTAGTAGTGCCACCATTCCAGGGATGATTGATGAACACGGAACCGCTGTCGTAACTGACTGAGCCGGTGCCGCCCGAAAAGACTGCCCCTGGATTGAAATTGAATCCCGAAATTTGTACCCCATCGGTAGGCAGGGGGCCATCGGCACGGGTAAAGCGGAACGTGATTTGGCTGAGCCCCACAGTCGGGTCAAACAACATTTCAAGAGACTCGCGGTCAGCTGTTGTCGATGCATCACCGTCTCCGTCGTCTACTCCGTTAGCGTTGCTTCCTCCTGCAACACCAATGAAAGCGGGGTTCGCATTGAAAGTACCGGGAGTGAGTCCCGCGGCAAATGGATTCAACGTCACCAAGCCGTCCATGGTTGTGTAGGTGTTCAGGCCGACCGTGTCCGCGCCGGTGATGGTGTCGGCTTGTGTCGAAGACAGACCAACCACACTTCCCAGAAAAAGAAATGTAAACATTGAGAGTAAGTTGCGAGTCATGGCAGCAGCTCCAAATTGAACGATTAGCAAACAAGCGCAACGCAGGAGTGGTTCAATCAACTCTCGCATCGGTTATTTGTGGAAGATTACAGATAAGTATAGTTGCAACTATTCCAACAGGTTGTCCGTTTGAAAACGAAATGATTTGCCAATTTGCGACAGAGCGAAATTGGTTGGATGAAGCGGCGGATAAACAGTTGTCGGTTTGCGACAATTCAGACTGTTAGATTATTGGGTTTGTACAATGATGTTGGACGCACCTCAGTAAATCGGGTATCAATGGTGGGTAGCCGATCGTCTCTTCTTCTGAATTTTTGGATACGCCTTATGAATACTTGTCGCAACAAAAGTGGATTTACACTGGTCGAGTTGTTGGTCGTGATTGCAATTATCGGAATTCTGATAGCGATGCTGCTTCCCGCAGTGCAGCAAGTACGTGAAGCAGCCCGCAGAACGCAGTGCTCTAACCAGATCCGACAGATTTCACTCGCGATGCTCAACCACGAAAGTGCCCACCAGCAATTTCCATCGGGTGAATTTTGGCATCCTACTTACGAGACTGACGGCTCATGGATCGGTTGGAGTCGATGGAATTGGACCGTCAAAATCCTTCCATTCATTGAACAGACCAATCTTTACAACACTGGAAATCATCGGCTTCCAGGTTTCGATATAGCCAACGAGACACTGATGGAAACGACGCCACCCGGATTCTTTTGTCCGTCCAATCCACATCGCGGCGTAGAGCAATACGACAATGAATCAACTCATACTGCATCGAGTGGTCCCGAAATTGCCGAATGCGATTACGCCGCCAACAGCGGAGACCATTTCGGTGGTGGTTCGTTCGGTGTAGGAGCCGACCCTGCTGATGGCCTGTGGCCAGCATTTGCCAACACTTGGGCAAAACAACCAATCCGTGGAGTCATCAGTCGATTCGATTGGGCGGCTACTATGGCGGAAATTCAGGATGGAACGTCCAACACGTTCCTGATTGGTGAATGCGTTGGTGTGTTCAGCATCAACCAGAACTTTGGTAGTCAAAGCTGGGCGCTGACAAGTTATCCTATGAACTGGAAAAACGATTTCTTCCAGGATCAAGCCAATTGGCCAACGCGATCAAACCCTCAATGGGGAGACGGATTGGCTTTTCGTTCGTTTCATACAGGAGGGCTGGTTCAATTTGGATTGTGTGATGGCTCAGTTCATGCACTTAGTCAGGACATGAGTCAGGATGCGTATATGGCCTTGTCTTCAAGAATCGGTGGCGAAGTCCAATCCGTGACTGACTATTAGTGGTCCTTCAAACCAGCAATGAATTTTTTTGGGGGTGCCATGCTCACGCGAAGCACGAGCATCCTTACGCTATGCGTAAACAGGGCACCCGTCAGTTCAGCTCTGGCAATCCACTAGTTCTCATCAATGCTGTCAAAACTTTGAATCATTCCAGGATGACGAACCTCTGAGGTCTGTATGAACCGATCGATATTCAATCTCTACGCTTCTCTGTTCTTCTGCCTCGCGTTGGTCTGCGTTGTATCCATGGGTTGCGGTGATGGACGGTTGCCGCTTGGCAAGGTGAGCGGTGTCGTTAACGTCGACGGAAAGCCTCTGTCCAAAGGGCAAATCGTATTCGTCACCGATACGCGGCGAGCTTTCGGATACATCGAAGACGGAAAGATCGTCGACGTGACGACCTACCAAACGGGCGATGGAGTCACCGTTGGCAATCATCCGGTAGCTATTCGGCCCAAGGTGGATGAATCAGAAATGATGAGCCTTCCAAGCGGGAAGTCGCCGTTCTCGCTGGATGACTCGGTGCCGGAGAAGTATCACAAAGAAAGCACTTCAGGACTGACCGCAGAGATTGCCCGTGGCGAAAACAAACTGGAATTCAATCTGAAGTCGCAGTGACTTTGCCAAAAAAGGCATGTGGGCCTGAATAATTTCGATTGGTCCAACGATTGCGTCATTTAAACAATTTCGTGATCAATCGCGCAACAACCGCATGTCCCGCTCGGTTGGGATGATTCGGCTGAGATAGAAAATCGCTAACATTCCTGCCGCGTTGAACCAGCTTTTTAAATTCTGCATAGGAATCGACCACAGGGATTTCGTGTTCGGCAGCCAATTCGCGCAACATCTTGCTGTGAAGTGCCAGCGGTGAGTTGGGTCTGGTGATATCTTCCTTCGAGTCTGGAGTCGGCGTCAGCAACACAACCAGAATGTCATCGGCCAGACATTTTTGAATCATCGACTGCCAGGCGTCACGGGATTTCTCCAAACCCAGCCTGCGGTCATTGAGTGCATAGTCAATGAATACGACATCAGGCTTCAACGCCAAAACGTCATCGGAGAAACGCTTTTCTCCGGCTACTGATGCTTCCCCACCGATCGCTGTCACGCTGACGTCAATAACTGCCGTCGGAAACTTTTTGCAAATCTGCTGGTGAAATAATGTTGGGTAAGCATCGAAACGACGGACTTGTGGTGTTCTAAAATAGCCTGCTGGAACCGAGTGACCATGAAAGACAAAACGGACGGTACGATTCTTGGGCCATTTCTTTTCAAGCTCCTTCCTCAGGTCCAACATCATTTTCTCAGACCGGGCATCGCTGTCGGTTTGCTGTTTTGCTACGGAATTGGGTTCCGAGTTGACATCAAAATGGACTGGCTTTCCAATCGGTATCAGTTTCTCAACAAACAGAATTCGGTTGGGAACTTTCTTTCGCAAGGCTTCCCTTACTGCCTTCGGCAATCGCTGTGGATGGTGAAGTATTGTGTAGGCAAACAGTGCTGTTTCCGCCAGGTCTTCACGGTCTGGCTTCCTTTTTGCGTAAAGCGTCGCGAAGCTGCCGTCTTTCAATTGAGCACGTTTCCAGATCTCGCTGTTGGAGTACCTGGCGTCCCACGCAGCATGGACCGACTCGTGGAAAATTGTCTCTTCAAGATCGTGATTGGATATCCGAACGGTCGCGTTGTCCGCGTAGACAACGATCAGCCCAATGTCTGAAAATGCAGTCGTCGCCTTTCCGCCAGAATGCACACAGAGTCGATTCACGCCTTGGCGCAATACGGTAGGCAGCTTTCCCAACGGGTGAACGTATCGCATCGCTTCCGTTTCCGCCGATGACTGATCAAAACCACTACAGTCGACGAAAATGTCAACGCTGGTATGGTCACTAAACAACGCCTTGAATTGGAACGCGTCACGAAACAGCTCCCCGTCGTCCCGCTTGTCCGGCATCTCCGCCCTATCTTTGCGAACAAACTGCAACAACTCAAATGTTGATGGATCGTCCTCGGTGATAAAGTCAAACTCCGTCGAAGCGATCGAGTTCTTGAATTCCTGAGCTGACAGTGAAGCACACGCGGCAATTAATGAGAGCGTTGCAATGATAGGACTTCGCAGATTCATGACGTGTATTGATTTCGGGGAGCCAAGTAGACAATTCGTTATACATTCGAATCGAAACACGACGGCATACAATCGTAGAAGCCAATCAAAATGCAGCTCGCGTTCAATTTCTTCTGACGCGTGAAACAGATGTCGTTTTACGACAACATCGCATTGATCCCACACAACCCGTTTCAGTTAAATTGATCAGCAAGGCTGAAAAACAGGGCTCGATACCGACGTCACTCTATTCCACAATTGGTCTGCACGGTGATTGAATTGTCCGATTCAGACACCATTTCACGTCAATGCAATCTCTCTAATTCGATCGCAAAACGCAACAGGATATACTCGAACAACCTCAGGTCGTTGAAATCAGTAGCGGAAGTGAACCATCAATAAATCCGCCTCTATGTTTGCCAGTGGCGTGCTCGTCGGGTGCCTGATTGCCTCGGTCGGGTTTGCGCTCTTCTCGCGATACCAATCCAACAGTGGGGGCTCGCGGCAACTGGTTCTGAAACTGGCTCATACCCAAGACATGGGGCATCCGGTTCACAAAGCCATGGAGCGGATGAAGGAGCGGCTGGAATCGCTTTCTGGCGATACGGTCACGATCAACATCTACCCCAGTGCTGTCCTTGGATCGGAAACGCAATGCATCGAGCAATTGCAGAACGGTTCGCTGGCGATGACGAAGACTTCGGCCGCTGCGATGGAGAACTTTGTGCCGTCGATGGCGGCGCTGTCTTACCCTTACGTGTTTCGCGACGCGGATCATTACCAGAAAGTGCTGGCCGGCGAAATCGGGAAAGAACTACTTCGAGGCGGCGAGGACAAGTTCCTTAAAGGTTTGTGCTATTACGATGCGGGCAGTCGTAACTTCTACAGCAAAGACAAACCGATTCAGTCGCCGGATGACCTGAAAGGCCTGAAGGTTCGCGTCATGAACAGCGCGACGGCGATCGAGATGGTCAAAGCCATGGGCGGAGCACCGACTCCCATCGCGTGGGGCGAACTATATTCGTCGTTGGCTCAAGGGATCGTCGACGGGGCGGAAAACAACTTGCCGTCCTTCACGACCAACAAACACTACGAAGTCTGCAAACACTTTGCACTCAACGGCCACACGCGAGTC
>CAZORS010000057.1:0-26438 GCA_964582025.1 uncultured Pirellulaceae bacterium
AGGGCGGTGTCGTAAAAACCTTCCGTTGTGCGGCACAGGCAATCGAACCTCCATGCACATTATGTGTCCTAACCGAATATCAGTAACCTTTGCCGCGTGGGGATTTGATGACAACGTCCTTCTCGCAAGATGAAAACCTCTTTTTTCAATCCTATTTTACGGTTTGTCTGTTCGCCGAACTTACGAACAGCAACTTCACTCGATCCGACTACTTCAACGCGCTCCCTTTACAGACCAGTTCGTCAAATCGCAACTTCAGACGATCGGTGTTGATAACCAAGGCTCGCTCTTAATGTGCCTCTACGCAATGCTTGTTGTCCCGAAGGAATTGCTAGAGCAGCGCCACGCGGATGAATTTGAAAAGGTGCGCGAATCTTTAGAGGCCAATTGCACCGACACTACGACGACCTATTCACGTGACACGCCAACGGTCGACTATGTGCGCCATATACGCAATTCCGTAGCGCACGCGCGAGTTTCATTCCGCCCAAACGACGTTGTCATTTTTTCAGACTCCTATGGATCGGATACATTTTCTACCGAATTGCCACTCTCAAAGGCCGGCGAATTGATACATCGGTTGCAGATGATTCATGTAAAACATGTCCAAGAATTGCAGCGGGATGCACTTCGAGAACGTCACGCGTAAGCGTAGTGCCGCACAACATGATTAATCAGGCTTGTCTGATTCGGTCTGGAGTATTGATCGATTATTGATGGAAGCAGCCGAATAAGATATCCACACGCAGTATCAAAACACCCGAAGCACCACCGAGTCTGAGGCTCTTTGGTGCTTCGGGAAGAATCACATACTGCGTCACTTATGGTTTCACATCGGCGACCAATTTAAGTCCACTGAGCAACTCCTCACAGTGAACCGACAAAAAAATGACGCTGGTAACGAGTTGTACCGGTGACCCAAAGCCATAGAACAATCCTCTGGTTTCGTCCGTCATCGATTCAGGGAAGAATTTATCACGCACCCCTAATTTCGAAGCATAGGCTTTCAGATTCAACGATTTTCGCGAATCGGATTTTCCGTTCTCGACCTGAGCAACCGAGGCTGTTACGTACTCATCACGGGGTGCCCCGGCAACAAACCGAATGTGAACGAATTCATTCCCCAAGCACAAACGTGCAAATCTCAAATTATCACCATTTGTTTCGAAAGATTCATCGACCACTTCAAGCTCGAAGTCTTTTCGCAATTGAGCTGTCAACGCGAGAACCCGAGTTCGAAACAGATGGAATTTCGGTGAAATTATGTTGCTGGTTTCCATTTTTTCTCCACATCATCCCAAATATACCCGTCAGGAACTCTCCAACCAGGAATGGATTCGTCCCAAATATACCCAGCGGCCTCAATAATCATTCTCTCCTGATCAAGCGTCGAGTCTTCATCTGGGTCATCGTCGATTGGAAGATTATCATCATCAACATGAGTGTCTTTGGTCGGGCCGCCTGATTCAACCAAAACTTCGATGTAATGCAGGTTTTCCTCTAAGGAATAGTCTTCATCTGGCCAGCTTGGAAAATAGTCGCCAAATTCCATGAAGCAATCGGAATGGTTCTCGCTAAGGCTGTCATGGTTGTAGAGACATGGCCGGCCCAGTAACGGAACAATCTGTCCCGATGGGTTCTGCGACCAGTGATCAAACCAATCTTCAAAGGGAACTTCCGTCACGATGACCAAGCGGCCAACTGCGTTTCCAGTGCCGAGTTCGGAGAGTTCACCCGGCAAGATGGAAGTCGAGCCTGTGATGAAATCAGGATTTCCGATCAGCAGGAATGAACCATCGACCGCGATGTCGATGACAGAGGATTGAACGTTTCCGAGTTCGTCCGTTGACTCAAGCAACAGCGTTGAATCATTGTAGGAATTGTCAAGTACAACACCGGATACAACAGCAGTTTCAGGTGTCACGAACTCGACACCACCAAGACCGTAAGCATCTTGAGCCGATGCGGTTGACGTTGTTAGCAAAGCAACGAACATCGCTGCAAATAAAGTTAATTTCTTCATCGTGTTTTCCTTTTTGAAAAATCAAAAAGACTGAAATCAATTCAGTCCTCACCCATTACTTTTCTCGAATAGAAAGATGGGTGACAAACATTCAAGAAAAAAGTCACTTACTTGCACTGATTTTGTTTGCCAGAGGGTCCAAGAGAAACTGTCTGGAACCGAGATCAGTTTCAATCCAAAAGTGTCGAATTCGCAACCTTTTGAACTGGGCTTTGAGAGGGCATCTGACGCTTAAATTGAATTTTTTTCTGTTGTAAATTCCCATTCGAAAGAGGCTCCGTTCCAGAAATATTTATTTTCTCAGCAACACAGTCGTAGGACAGCACCCTTCGTTCAGGGCGGTGACGTAAAAACCTTCCGTTGGCAGACCTCAGTTAAGAAACAGCTAAGACCTCGATTCCACCGATGGACCGCTCGGTGATGAAAGTTACGACGCCCGAACAGCAGGAGCACGTTTCAGGTGTTCCCAATGCGACTCCGGCGAAGCGATTTTCAACCTCTGCGACTTGATGGTGGAACCTGATTACTGTGGCTCATCGCTGCGTTCTCTGATGCATCGGGCAGAGACGTTAGGGCAAGCCGCAAACTTTCCGTCACCCATAAAACCGCTCGCTGAAGACCCCGTTTTCGCTGTGACGATCCGAATCGACTCGAAGCCCTCAAACGCGCGGGTATTTTTTGACTCTGGAATATAGTCAGGAATCAAAAAATGTTTCGAGCCATCATATTGCCGGTCCTGTTCATGGGACTGATCGGAGGGCCTATGCTCTATTCGCATCACCTACGGCGCAACGCGAACGTTAACCACTCGCAAATGCAACAAAATCAGTTGCCCTCCCAAGCACCGTGGCAGACTGCGGGCTTTCGGTACGAAAGTGCCAACACAAACAACGTGGGGTCGACGCCCGCCGCTGGAACTGGATTGCGATTCCCGAACTTGGCGTCGCCGCCGTCATCGACAAGTTTTCCACCAATCGTTTCAGAGAACACGGCTCAACGTGTTCCGTTTATTCAAAATGGGCAGCTTTCAAATACCGCCCCAGCATCCAACGCGGTTCCTGTAAACACAACCACGTTCCCTGGTTTCAGCACTGATCAAAATCAGGCTTGGAATCAACCGGGAATGGTCGCGGACGTTGGGAAAATGGAAACGATGGTCTTCCCCGGAGACGCAAATGGCCCCGACCTTTCTGCTGGACCGATGAGCTTCACTCCGACGATCGATCTGTCTTCTTTGTTTCGGTTCGACATAACGAAGCAATCTGTCACGTCACGATGGGATCGCGTGTCGACTTGTCCCGCCGATCAAGGACTTCACGGAATGCGTGTTGCTCTCGTAACCGGCACAAACTCCTGGGACTTGCACGGTTCGCTTACTTATTACTTTGACGCAACTCACCGCCTGCAACGAATCACGTATCGCGGTTGGACGGGTGATGCGACTCGATTGTTGCAAACGCTCCAACAATCACATCAACTCCAAGCGAAACCAACGCATTGGGCGGGGCTCTACCTTTCCAATCGTAGTGGTCTGTTGATGAAGCATCCCGCGGTGATCGACAAAAGCAATCCCGTTCAACAGTTGGCTTTGATTATGGAAATCAACAACCCAAGAGGAAAGACTCCTTTGAGCAATGATTTTCAGAGTCTTTTGCCCGCCGCGATGGCGACGCAATAATTTGCAATTTGTGGAGCCACGTTTTGCGGACGCGTTATCCACACACTGTCAACAATTTTCTCTCGCCGACGCGTGTTGAAATTTGACAAAGTTTTCGAAAACGTCGGCAGTAAAATTCGGTTTTGCATTTTCTTAACGCGAAACTCAATTACGCCTTTGACAGGGGTGCTAGCAATCCTAAAATCGCGGCTCAGTGAACGGAACTGAGGGCGACGCAACGAAGCGGCTGGCAGTTCCTATTTTAATGGAATTGATGTGATCTTTGATCCATCAAGTTCGATAAGCCTCAGGATGTGACTTTGTCGACTCAGGATTCATCTCCACTTCCCACCGATCAACGCCGGATTCAGATTGCGAAAGCGATTACTGATTCCCTAGCCGATCAAATCGGGTCCACGATCTTTGAGATGTGGTTCGAAGGTGCGAATCCGATCACGTTCGATGGAGAGCGAGTCTTCGTTTTCGCTGCGAATGCTTTTAGTCTTTCTCGGCTGCAGTCAAGGTTCTCTGGCGATGTCAAGGAAGCTGTCCACCGCATTGCTGGCCCGGAGACTTCGATTCAATTCGCCACGCGATCGGAAACAGTTTCCGATGAAGCGAACGAAACGGCTCAAACCGATCACGATTCTCAGGCCGGTCACGACGCATCCGACTTAGGCTTCATCGAAGAGAAAGATCCTCAGACGTTCTTTCCGTTTCACCAACCGGAAGACGTTCCGCCGCAGTCACCTAAATCGCGCAACAAGAATTCAAAGTCAGCTCGCTACGTTAAGTCATACTGGTTCGGCAATGAGAATCGATTGGCTCGTGCTTCGGTAGAACAAGTCTTCGATCATCCCGGCGAGTTTTCACCGCTGTTGATTTACGGCCCGACGGGAAGTGGCAAGTCTCATCTTCTTGAGGCGATCGTGAACGATTTTCGTCGGCGTCTTCGTCGCAGTCGTTGCATGTATCTTTCGGCGGAACAGTTCACTACCGAATTCATAGGTTCCCTCCGCGGAGGAAGTGGCTTGCCGATGTTCCGTCGCCGATATCGCGACCTCGACATTCTGGCCATCGATGACATTCAGTTCTTTTCCAGTAAGCGTGCGACGCTGAATGAATTTTTGCAGACCGTCGACCATCTTGCTCGAGCAGGAAAACAAGTCGTCGTTTCGGCTGACCGTCCTCCGATTGAACTCGAAGGCATCGGCAACGATCTTGCGGCTCGGCTCACCGGAGGACTTACCTGTCCGTTGCAGTATCCAAGCTTCGAGGGTCGCGTTTCGATCATCGAGAACATTTGTCAGCAGCGTGGGTTCGCGATTCCGATGGACGTTCGCGAACTGATTGCTCAACATATGACGCGTGACGTCCGTAGAATTCTTGGTGCGATCAATCGCCTGTACGCCGTTTCGGTTTCGCTTCAGGAAAAAGTGACGATGAATTTGGCGCAGGACGTGCTGAGCGATTTACTGGCATTCTCTTCGATTGGTGCCACGATCAACGGCATCGAGCAAGCGGTTTGCGATTTCTGCGGCGTGAAGTCGAACGAAATTCGCTCATCGAGCCGCCGTAAACGAGTCAGCGTGGCTCGAATGTTGGCCATGTATTTGGCTCGACAGCACACCGGGGCTGCATTTTCCGAGATCGGCGATCACTTCGGCAATCGCAAGCACAGCACTGCAATCGCGGCGGAGCGAAAAGTTGCTGGCTGGATCGAGTCGAGTGAAAGCATCGCATTGCCCAACGCCAGCTATCCTGCCGACGAAGTCATTCGACGCATCGAGTCGATTTTGCGGGTGGGTTAGGACGTCAAATCTCGCGGTAGTCGCGAAGCGATGCCAGGCTCTAGCCATGGACGCAAGTCCATGGAAACGTGGACAAATTTCACCCCAGTCGCGAAGCGACGGCAGGAAGCTATTCACCCCGAGACTTCCTGTTCGAACACGTATTGCTCGTCGTATTCAACTTCATGTCGATTAAGAAGCTGCAAAAACTCTTCACGATAGGTCTTCGTTCGATGGTGCTCTTCCTGATTGTCAATGTACGCCTTAACCATATCAATTTGCGAAACGCTTACCGAAAACGCACCGTAACCCGGCTGCCATTGGAATTTGTTTGATGTCTTCCCGTTGTCATTGATCCACTTGGACGAATTCGATTTAAGAAGCTGTATCGTCGATGATATCGCGAACTTTGGATGGAACCCAAGCAACAAGTGAACGTGGTCATCCACGCCGCCTGATTTAATTAGCGTTGCGTTATGATCTTTGACCGTTCCTCCGATGTAGGCATACAGATCGTCACGCCAAGCCTTCGCCAAAACGGGACGGCGGTATTTCGTGGAAAATATGACGTGAACGAGAATTCCATGGTACGAAGACACCAAACCTCCTGCCGTCGCTTCGCGACTTTCGTTTGAATTTGAATTGCGTCCCATGGACTCGCGTCCATGGCTAATGCCTGCCGTCGCGTTGCGACTAAGGTCCCGGGCAGTTTGTTGGATTGTATCCTTGGTACATCTTGTCTGGCATTGCCAATATCCAATCGGCGACTGGAATGATCCCGCTGCCCACTCTTCCTAGTCCGCGCAGTCCCTTGCTAGCGAACGCGTATGCTCCGTCACAGATGTGTCGCGCGGATTGTGGTTGACGCTTACGAGGGTAAACGCCAACATTCCGCCCCAATCAATCCGCACCAACCAGCGATCGCTGGTGCCTTGAAACCAATCTACCGATGAAGCCTTTCTTTCGCGCAGTTCTGATGTCGCTCCGCTACAAGTGGTCGATCCTTGGAGCTGTCGTATGCGCGATCATGATTTCACTGCTCTGGTCGTTTAGCATCTCGGCAATTCTGCCCGTCGTTCAAGTTGTTCTCAAAGGCGAAACTTTCCACGATTGGGTCGATAGCGAGATTGAAAATTCAAAGCTCTCGATTGGAAAGCTGGAATCGGAGATTGCCGATTACAAGAAAAACATCACCGATGAATCGATCGCCCAAGACGAACGCGACCGAATGAAGCTACGGCTTTACACCAGTGAAGATCGGTTAGAGTCTGAGCACGCACTGCTCGTTCGCTACAACACGAAAATCAAGCCGTACGTTACCGAATGGGCTCCCAATGACCCGTTCAACACACTCGTCGCCGCAATGGGTTTGCTGCTGGTGCTGACTTTGCTCAAAGGTTGCTTTCTGGTTGCCAGCGCTTATTTGACCGCCCGCGTTGCCAGCAAGACCGTCATGGATTTACGACGAATATACTATCGTAAAGCCTTAGAATTGGACCAGCGACGTATCGACCGTCTGGGTACGTCAAACATGATGACTCACCTGTCGCACAATATGTTGATGGTCAGCAGCGGATTGAAAGTCTTTTATGGAAAGTGCCTTCGCGAGCCGTTGAAGATGGTCACCTGTCTTGCACTGGCAGCGTACATTTCGCTCCCGCTTCTCTTGTTTTCACTGATCATATTACCAGCCGGATTTTTCCTCGTTCGGAACATTTCGGGTCGCATGAAGCGGTCTACGGAAAACGAAATGCAGGGCATGGCCGATGTCTTTCAAACGCTGATCGAGACGTTTCAAAAAGTCAAAACAGTACGCATTTTTAACCGCGAACAAGCCGAACGGCGACGCTTCCGCAAGAATGCCAACACGCTGTACCACATGAGCGTAAGAATCTCGCTCTACGATTCGATACTCAGGCCGCTCTCTGAATTGCTGGGCATCATCTCGATCGCCCTCGCCATTCTCGCTGGAGCTTGGTTGGTGTTGAATCAGGAAACGACGTTGCTTGGCATTCGAATGAGCGAAACTCCGATTCGTCCAGTAACGTTGCTGTACTTTTACGCGTTGCTTGCTGCTGCCAGTGATCCGGCGCGCAAAATGACCGAAGTTGTCAACGTGATCATTCGTGGAAACACGGCCTGCGAAAACCTGTTCAAAACTTACGACGTCGAAAATCGAGTCAGGACTCCGGATTCTCCTGTTCCAGTTCCACAGCACTGTGAAACGGTCACGTTTGACGATGTTCTGTTCTCTTACAAACCGAAGCAACCTGTTGTACGCCGCGTTTCGCTTGAGATTCCTTACAAACAAACGCTGGCGATCGTCGGAGGAAACGGCTCCGGAAAATCGACTTTGATGAACCTGTTGTGTCGATTTTACGATCCGAATCGCGGCCGCATCATGATCGATGGCGTCGACATTAAAGATGTCAGTCCTAGAAAGCTTCGTCGACAAATCGCGTGGGTGACTCAGGACTCAGTTCTGTTCCACGGTTCAATCCGTGAGAACATTCTCTACGGAAATCCAAAAGCGACCGATGCAGAGCTCGAAGACGCAGTACAGGTCGCGAACTTACACGATTTTGTCGACTCCATGCCCGACGGCATCGACTCAATGATCGGTGACAATGGAAGTCACCTTTCAGCTGGGCAACGTCAACGCGTCGCGATCGCTCGTGCTGTCCTTGCTGATCCTCGAATTCTGATTCTCGATGAAGCGACCAGCCAAGTTGACGGTCAAACCGAATCGCTGATTCATGGCGAGCTCGAATCATTTATTCGCGGTCGCACAACAATCATCGTCACGCATCGCGAATCTTCGCTTTGCCTAGCTGATCGAGTGATCGTCATGCGGCTAGGGCGAATTGTAAGCGATAGCACTGTTGAAGAAGCCGTCGAAAGCAGTCGCCCGTTCCAGCATCTTTTCAAGCGTACAGCTTAGTAATTCACTGGCCGGAAACATGAAATTGACTCCGTTCTAAATCGCTAGCAGACCATAACGCAACGACCTGTTGCCCAACAGTGCAGCCTGCTAAAGTCCCGCCGAGAAGAGGCCGCATTTTTGCTTAATCGGGTAAACCCAATAAGTACAAAATTCGTGTCACGGATTTATGTGGTTGGCAAAACCAACTCCATAAAAGAATCCAGCCAGATCCTCGCCATCGCGGCTTGCCAATCAGGATAGACCATGAGACTTTTTCGTTCGCGAAAGAAAAAAGAATCTTCAGAATCAAAACGCAGACGCGTTCTTTTCGTTTCGCATGAAGCGACTCGTACGGGCGCGCCCAAGATCATATTGAATATCCTGAAGCATTTTCATGCTCAGTGTGACATTCAATGTGAGACGCTGCTGCACAGTGGCGGATTTCTTGCGTCTGAGTTCGAACAGAACGGGATCGTTGACTGCATGAACCTTCCCCGCGAACCCGGCGAAGAGCTCACCAAACGAGTCGCCAAATTCGTTGGTCGCGAAAAAGGAAACCTTCCTGTCATGGCCGTTTGCAACAGCATGGAATCTCGATTCGTTGCGGAAGAACTGGCCAAACATGGTGTGCCGCTCATCTCACTCGTTCACGAACTGCCATCGTCGTACACCCACCAAGACTACACGACAGTCTTCGATGCCTCGCACCGAATCGTTTTTCCGGTTCACGCCGTTCGCGAAGCAACGGAAGCTTTCACCGATGTCCCATATGGTAAAGGCCTCGTTCTGTCACAAGGCTTACTGAATCCAAAATTCGGCACCAACGTCACTCGCGAAGAATCTCACCAGCGAATCCGCAAAGAGCTTGGCCTACCAGAGAACGCGTTCATTGTTCTTGGCTGTGGCACGTTGGATCTTCGTAAAGGAATCGATCACTACGTCAATGTGGCTCGGGCTGCGGTATCACAGAATCAATCAAAAGTCCCAATTCACTTTGTCTGGGTCGGAGAAGGACCTCGCTGGACCCATTCGCCCTATCACTACGTTCAGTTGGATTTGCAAAATTCTCCAGCTCGCGGTTACGTGCATTTCATTGGCGAACGCGAAGATGTTGAGCCCTACTTTATGGGCTCCGATGCGTTTTTGCTGACTTCACGTGTCGATCCATTCCCATGTGTGATTCATGAAGCAATGGCTTCGAGCTTGCCCGTCATCACGTTCTCTGATTCAGGCGGCGCGGCAGAAGCTGTCGGAAACGGATCCGGGTTTGTTGTGCCATACGGTGACCATAATCACGCCGGCAATGTCATTCGCATGCTGGCTGGACAGCCTGAAATCGCAGCCGGAATGAGAGAGAAATCAATCGAGCGAGTTCATACTCGTTATCGCTTCGATGACTACGCAGACAAGCTGATCGATGTTTGCGAATCAATCTTAGGTTACGAGATCCGTCACCCAGGAATGCCCGCAGTGGCGATGCCACCGGCACCAATGTATCCATCCGTGATGCACCCGCCCGCAATGCCATCAGCAACGATGCCTCCGGGAGTAATGCACCCACCGGTCGCACCGAGTGACCCGTCGACAACAGGTGTCGGAGCTTACCCATCCACAATCCCAATGCACACTCGACCGCCGGCGCCGTCCTATGGTCATGATCAACATCGGGCTGCATAAGTCCAATCGGTTCCGGTTCTAACGATCAATCGGATTCGCTCGGCCTTCCACCGCATCGAAACGAACTCTGGTGTCAGGCCGCACCGCGCCATCATTCCTGCAAGCTACGCTTTGAAAACTGCGTAGCTTATTTGGAATTCGACTGTGATCGTAAAATCAACCACTCTTTCGTCCCTTGAGAACGTCGCCACTCAAACCGCGACAACTCGTGTGCTTCACCTCATCAATGGTGAACATTTTGCAGGAGCGGAACGAGTTCAAGACCTCCTGGCAATGGCATTGCCTCATTTCGGATATGAAGCAGGGTTTGCTTGCGTCAAAGCGGACAAGTTCCCAGACGTCCGTCGATCTGAAGTGCCTCTTTACGAACTCGAAATGCGCAACAAGTTAGACGTGCTTTGTTACCGCAAAGTCGCAAAACTGATTCGCGACGAAGACTACAGAATCATTCACGCCCACACACCTCGATCGCTCATGATCGGTAGCCTTGCGGCACGATCGACCGGTTGTCCATTGGTCTATCACGTGCACAGCCCGACTGCGCGCGACAGCGACCGCGGGATAGCGAACTGGTTCAACACAAGAATCGAAGCATGGTCATTGCGGCAAGTCGATCGCATGATTTGCGTTTCAAGTTCGTTAATGGGCTACATGGAAGAAATTGGGCATCCGTCCGTAAAACTGACCGTCGTTTCCAATGGCGTCGCGGTGATTGATGATCTCCCTCATCGAGATCCACCATCACAGGACGCAACATGGACGATCGGCACGATGGCATTGTTTCGTCCTCGCAAAGGCGTTGAAGTCTTGCTCGATGCGTTGGCAAACCTGAAGCAACGAGGCGTCAAAGTTCATCTGCGAGCCGTGGGGACATTTGAAACTCCAGGATATGAAGCCGAAGTCATGGCTCACGTTGATCGACTTGGCATCGCCGACATGATTACGTGGACCGGTTTCCAAACCAACGTAAATGAACAGATTCGACAAATGGACTTGTTCGTGTTGCCGTCATTGTACGGCGAAGGGCTGCCCATGGTGGTCCTTGAGTCAATGGCTAACGCAGTTCCAGTCGTCGCCAGCAACGTTGAGGGAATTCCGGAAGCCGTTCGCGATGGAGTCGACGGATTGATCTTCAAAGCCGGAAGTGCCGATGACCTTGCGGCAAAGATCGAATCAATGGTCGGCGACACGCAACGCTGGGCTCAAATGAGCCAGAGTGCTTATGTCCGTCAACGAACTTGCCTCTCTGACATCAGCATGGCCGAAGGCACCAGTGAAGTTTACGGTTCACTTCTCGACTAGAATCGGTCTCCTCATCACCCTCCTTTTTCTGATCACCCTCCCAGAGGGGGCGCTTCGCAGAATTTAATGGCCAATCGAAGCCCGAGAATTTCTACATGCCGTAAAGCAGCTTACCCCGAAGGGGTTTGAAGCTTGTAGCCGTGGGTTGAGCGCAGCGACACCCACGGAAGAAGTTGATTGATACATCGACCCAGAATGGGTCGCAGCCAGCACTGTTCTGGGACCCTTTCAGGGTCCGCGCGTTGGTTACAGGTTTCCGGTGGTGTCGCTGCGCTCAACCACCGGCTAATCGCTTGAAACCCCTACGGGGTAGACGTGCAGCCCAAAACGCATCCCCCGACACCCACTAAAATCCGTGAAGAGCCCCCATGGGAGGGTCGGAGCCTAAGCGACGGGGAGAACGCGTAGTTAACGCTCTCCAAGGGAATGCAAAAACTGCTCAGTTCCACGATCAGTCTAACCTACGACTCCACCACCAACTGCGCACTCGCCCATTGGCCATGGTTTTCGTCTACCGAAACGATAACCGTACTGATCGTCTTTTTGGTTTCGGCCCCAAGCCGCTCAATCAATTGTTCGCCGATCCACTTCGCCAATAACTCCGCTGTTGTGTTGGCGATCGGCAAGAGCACACAATCTTCTTGCGGAAAGACCCAACGCTTCTTTTCAAATCGAGCAACGACTTCGCCCTCTTCAGAATTCACTGATATCGTCGGATGTTTTGTCGGAAGTAGCACTTGATGATCAAGCTCACCAACGATCGCCTGCAACGTATCGCGAAGCGCAATAAAGTCGATCACGTATCCGTTTTCATCCAGCGATCCAACAACGCGGCATTTGCATCGATAGTTGTGTCCGTGCAACTGCTCACAAATATTGCCATTGAAAGTAATGAAGTGAGCAGAAGAAAACACAAGGCTTTCTTTCTCAAGTGAAACTTCGAATGCGTCTGTCATTGCCTGTCCAGAAAAATTTGGCTCAACGAGCGAAGGGAGGAGTGATGTCGCCATTGTAGAGGCCAACAAACAAACCCGCAGCAATCATATCAGCCGTCGTGCCCGGATTGCGTCGGTGACCGTCCGACCGAAGCCAAAAGTCAAGACTCGCGACCGCGGAAAAGAAGGCCTCGGGACCATCCGCCATCGCATCGATCACCTTACCGGCCATCGATTGGCTCTGTTCAGCAACGGCAAGTCCGCATTTCCGTGCAATCAAACTGTCAGGATACTCAGCCATCATTCGAACATGCGCCCACACAATCCCCTGCGTCAGATCTCCAAATTTGTTTCGACCTTCAACGATCCAAGGTAGCACTTTTTCAAACACATCCGAAAATCCATTCGTAAACTGAGTCGCTATTCGATCTCGATCCTTTGCCGCGTCCATCGCTTCAATCAGACAAGCAGGTGGCGTCGCGTTCAAGTCATGCTCCTCAACACTTCCCATGCCGGACGGATTCATCAATCCAATGGCCGCGAAAACCGATTTAGAATCTTGTTCGTCGAGCTTCCCCAAACAACTTTTGACCGATTCGACGTTGAGCCGCCCTTCGATGCGGCACGCTTGAACCAAAAGGCTAACCAACAAATTGATCCCAAGATTCGTATTCGAATCGGCGATCTTTACGGTTGAACTCGCCACCGCGAGCACCATTTCGCCATACCCCATTGTTTCGCATTTATCAATTGCTTGCCCCATCGCCACGGCGCTGGCAACGAAATCGAGGAACGTCACATCCTCAAAATCAGCGCCTCGATGAACGTTGCCTGGCTTAGAAGCCGTCACTTCCAACAGGCAAGCCAATTCAACCAACCGGCCAATTGACATTCCGTCTTTCCACAATTCATGTCCGCTCATTTTTACGCGTCCAGAAAATCGCGAACCAACGTTACTACTTTTTCCGGTTCGTCTTCGACAATGTAGTGACCGCCATCCTCAAACTTTGTCACGTTTGCATTGGGCCAATGTTCGACCAGTCGATCTAAGCATTCCGGGCGAAAGCACCAATCCTTCATGCCCCAAATCAGACGAATCGGAAGTGATGAAAGCTCCGGCAATCCGGCTTCGATTTTTTCGAGCACCTCCCAAGTCCGGTGTGATGGTGAAAGTGGAATGTCTTTCACGAACTTGTAAGTCGCAATTCGATTCGGCCAAGAATCATATGGAGCCAGCAATCCGTCGGCAACTTCTTTTGGCAACCCATCGGAACGCTCCGTCGCCATCGTGATCGCGGCCTTGGCGAACAGATTGAACCCTTGCAATCCGATCTGTCCGATCAACGGCCAGCGGCAAACACGAATTCGAAAAGGAATGTAGGGCGGCGGAAAGGCAGCCGTATTAAAAAGTACGATCTTCGAAAACCGCTCGCGAAGTTTCTGCAACGCACCCAATCCGATTGAGCCACCCCAATCGTGAGCCACCAGCGTCGCGTTCTGCAAATCGAGTCGCTCAACGAGGCTCACGAGATTGTCGATATGGTTTTGCAAACAGTAGTCGTAATCCGACGGCTTGTCACTGAGCCCGCAACCGAGATGATCCACAGCAACGGTTCGGTATTGCCCGGAAAGCCCCTTTACGAGATTTCGATAGTAGAAAGACCACGTCGGATTGCCATGCACCATCAGCACCGGCGGCGCATCAGGATCTCCTTCATCGACGTAGTGCATCCGATTTCCGGCCACATCATGAGAGTTAGATTGAAACGGATAGAGCTCTCGCCAACCTGGAGAGCGGGAAGAACTTGATGCCAAGAGATTCTTATGAGTAAAGCGACCACGAATTGGAATCGTGATATTCTATCGGCAGAGATGGTTTTGCTGTAGGTGTCAGTCAAAGCAGCGGCTTGCCGTTAAACAATTTGAAGAAACATGGCTGAACCTTGCAACTTACTACGCCACCGAGCGACGCTGACGTTGCCCAGCGTCGCGCCAAAGCACAAACTGAAATGCCAGTTTTTTATTGACCATCGTTGGCTGAGTCTGAACAAAACCGACACTGCGAAACGCTCGCTCAGACGCCACGTTGCCCGGCGCTATCTGCGCCACGATCGAATTCAACTGAGGATTTTCCTCAAATCCAAGCGAACACGCTTTCTCAATGATGTTTCGACCAAGCCCTTTGGCTCGACGAGTATGATCGAGCGAAAGAAAGATCGACGCCTGTTGTGGGCTCTCGAAATCCAGCCGAACCTGACCGATTGGCTGCCCATTCGATGCCTCTGCGATCAACAGCTGACAATTGTCTGAATCCAGTTTTCGCTCCAGCCACATTTGATAAGTCGCCAGCGAAGCAGCTTCGGTGTCAAAAACGACGGATCGTACTTCGGGATCGTTTCTCCACGCCAACAATTGTTCCGCATCATCGATATTGGCATTTCGAAACGTGATCCCCCAATTCGCCATTCGACGCGCCATTCGAAACGCTCCTTGGCCATCAACCAACGCCTGTCCGAATTCCGACATGCGAGCGCGACCTACGGAATCACGCAAAAGTTTTCGAATCACTTTCGACATATGAGCCACGTCTTCTTCGTCGCAACCCGTTGGCTCAAAAGCAACCAAAGTTTCCTTCTGAGAAAGTGCATCGACGATCGGAATCTGATTTTCCGCAACCGGGATCGCCAAAGCAGGAACTCCACAGCGAGCCAACTCATAGCAAGTTGAACCTCCCGCCGTGATCGCGAAGTCGGCTCGCCGCATCACGTCCACCATTCGATCGACATTGCGGTGAATACGAATCGAAGACGGATGCTCTCGCTTGAGCTCCAACAACGAATCCAAATGCCGATATCCAGCTCCAACCACGACATCCACGATAAGATCCTGTGCTCGACCGATCAACAACGACTGCAAGACTCGTTGCGTCCAGTTCGCATCATCACATCCACCAAGAGTGACCAAAATCCGTCGGGCAAACTGACGAATCGTTTTAGGCTCACAAGCGTTCGCTGATAGGAATTCAGATCGCAGAAGTGTAAATTCACATCCACCGAGCCAATGTTTATCGCCGGAGTCTGATTTCGCGTAAGCATTTTGGTTCAGAACAACATCAACGAAATCCGGATCCGCCAACTGGCCATCATCCATCATCATGAGATCGGCTTTGGACTCGGAGACGGCTTGTTGATACGCCGCGTCAAATCCGTATCCGTCGAGCACGATCCAATCCGCGTTTTCACGAATTGCAACCGCCAACGTTTCACGTGCATCGTCATCATCGCACCGATCGCAGTTGAGCTGATAGACATCGATGCCGCAACTGAACAAACGTTGCGCCAAACCAGAAGGAATGTCGCCGCACACCATCGTGACACTCGCACCGAGCTTACAACAGGCTTCACCAAGAGCCATCATTCGCATCACGTGACCGGTTCCGACTTTGGGCCCCACGTCGGCTCGAAAGACGACGTTCATCAACGATTTGTTGGTCTGAGTAAAAACTTCACTCATGTCTCAAGCCGCCTTTTGGAGCACGTCCCGGTTGATATGGCACCAATGCCAATTCTGCGTCAACGCTCTCATGATTTCCGGATAGCCAAATGTCTCGACGCCTTCTGCGGCGAAGTGATCGTAAATCGTTCGTACCAGCTTCAGATCTTGTTCTGTATCTACGGTCCAACGCAAATGCGAATGATCAAGTCGATTTGAGATCGAAGCGATATTGAATCGCGACGGATTCTCATAGATCTTCAACGTCACGTGCTCACGATGCCTCGCAGTGGTAGCCTCAGCATTAATTTGTTGCAACGCTTTCACCGTCAACGCCTCAGCATCGAGGCCACGCGGAAACAATCGCTGTGGGAAAAAGTTACAAGCGTATTGCACGCCGGGGTTTTCTGTGACTTCATAAACGACGTGATCAACGATCGCAGGATCCACCAACGGACAATCCGATGTGATCCGAACCACGGTTTCGCAATGATACTTCGATGCCGCCAACGCGTACCTTGACAGCACATCGTTCTCACTACCGCGGACGACTTTAACTCCGATGCTTCGACAATGGTCAGCTAAAACGTTATCTGTATCGGCATCCGACGTCGCAACAATGACTCCGTCGATCGACTCGCAACGTTTGACTCGTTCGACAACGCGGTCAATCATTGGCTTGCCGGCAATGTCTTGTAGCACTTTCCCGGGTAAACGTTGGCTACCCATCCGAGCTTGAATGATGGCGACAGTTTTCATTACGAGGCTCTCCGAAGTAATCTGGCGCCTTGGGCGACCTCGTGCAAACTTTCGACAACGTAGCTAACCTGTTGCAAAGTCATCCCGGGAAAGACGGGCAACGAAAGAATGGACTCGTAGACATCGTCCGCGACGGGACACTGCGGAACATCAAGTTCGTTTCGTGCAATCGCTCTTTGATAGTACGGCTGTTGGTAGATCGGTTGGTAGTGAACATTCACTCCAATGCCACGTTCTCGCAGGTCACGAAATGCTTCATCGCGAGTCACTTCTGAGACATCAGCGTTCCATTTGACACAGTAAAGATGCCGAGCATGCCTTACGCCCGGCACGGTCGTCAACGGTGTCAAGAACTCACAATCGGTCAGAAGATCGTCGTAGACCTCGGCGATTTCGTTTCGCAAACGGGTAAACTGTCTCAATTTTTTCAGCTGCGAAATGCCGAGCGCACACTGGATGTCGGTCAGCCGATAGTTGTAGCCCAGAGCCTCCATCGTGTATCGATGAGTCGCCTGTTTCTGTCGTTGACGGTGATTTGAACCGATGCCATGATTCCGGAAGGCTCGCATTTTGGCGGCCAATTCCTGATCGTCGGTCGTGATCATCCCACCTTCGCCAGCGGTGATCTGTTTTGCAGGATGCAAACTGAAGCACGAACAATCGGCTAGCGAACCGACAGGTTGAGCCCCCAAAGCTCCACCGAGCGAGTGGCATGCGTCGGCAACGAGCATCAGCTGATTTTTGTCAGCGATCGATCGTAGAGCCGCGTAGTCACAGGGCTGTCCGCCGTAGTCCATTGCCACGATGGCTTTTGTGTTTCGAGTTATCTTACGTTGCACATCGTCAACATCGATCCGAAGTGTGTTGGGTTCGACGTCGGCAAAAACGGGTTTCGCATCTTGATAGAGCGCCACATTCGACGTGGCAACAAAGCTGATCGCTGGAACGATGACTTCGTCAGTCTTCGTCTCAGAACATCCGACACCACAAGCATGCATCGCACAATGAAGCGCAGCTGTTCCGGAGTTCACCGCGACTGCAAACCGTGATTTGGTTGCCTTGGCGAACGCGTTTTCAAATTCCTCAACGCGTGGACCAGTCGTTAGCAACGGATCATGCATGGCATCAACAATGGCCTGCACATCATCATCATCGATCGATTGTCGGGTTCCAGGAATTTTCACGGCAAGGTCTCTTCAGCGGTATTCTGGGGATTGGCTGCACGGAAATCGACTGCCACGCTTGGAGAGAATTCAGAATGCTGATTAAGGCAAGCGAGAGTCAACTTTTCCAGTTGAGCATCATCGAGCGAACGAATTACGCATTGATTGACATCAGAACCGAAGGTCCCGGTAGATTGCGTCTTCTGATCGTCGAGCCAGAACATCCTTGTCCCTGCTGGTGAATTAGAGAATTTCGAACTCAAAATTTATTCCACGACCGGTCAATCAACAAGCCGAATCAAAAGTGCTGGCAGAAACTTGACTCGATTCGAACGATCTAAGTTCATTTGAACAACGAGAACAACCTTTTCTTCTTCCTGCCGGCCAGTTGAGCAGCTTCACGATCATGAACGACTTCGCCCTTGAACTTTCCTTCAAACAACGAAGTAGCTTCGAAGTACTCATATCGATAGCCGCGCGTCTGAAACCAATGGCCGTACATCAAGGCGCCCGTTTTGTCGTCAGCCACTTCAACATCACCGACCAGAAGTGAAATCGTTTCCTCGTGCGAATTCGATCGAACGGGTCCACCAAGGTCTTGATAAAGACAAGGCCCAAGCAACACCGAAGGCTTGCCCCAAAAAACGGCTTCCATGCCCACGCTTGAACCAAAAGTAACCGTCAAGTCACTGGCGTTCATCAACGCGTACGTATCGGTCGTGGCATCCGCTGGAATGATGGTCAGGTTCGGATAATCCAGCGCCATCATTTGCCGCTTGCGTTCGTTGTTCACTGTTTTCAAGTTCGGATGAACTCGCAGGTAGAGCTGCGTTTGAGGCGCTGCGGTCAGCATCGACTCAGCAATCGCAGCGATCGCTTCAACCTGATTCGGATAGAGTGTATTTCGCCACGAGTCACCGATTGCCACGAACTCATCGTCCGACGAACAGAAGATCGACACGTTTCGCTTCGACGCATCGAAGCCTTCAGGCAACAATCCAGCCTGCTGCTCTTTTGTGAACGAATGCCAATTCCGTTCGATACGAGCGACTCGATCCTCAAACCAAGACGCTCCGTCAGCGTCGCGTTTTTCTGGATCAGCGTCATCCCAGCGTTTTCGAATTACGGCATCAACGGCTGCGATATCATGCAGCAAATGGTTTTTAGAATAGTCGTAGTGGTTCAGGTCACAGCCGCGTTCGTGCAAGAAACACTCGACGCCCGACTGCTGACACGCCCGAAAGACAGCCCGCATCGCGGCGAACCTTCCGTTGTAGACGTAGATCCGATCGGGACGATTTCGCTCAATAAATTCCCGCGTTTGCTGCCAAGTCGCCAAAGCTGATTCGATAAACTTCTGTAGCAGATCCGCATGTTTGATCAGGTCCGGTTCCGGATCACGGCAAACCGAAACCAAAGAACTCAGCGCCGCGTAGCCAACGTCAAACGATTCGACTTTCCAATCCATCAATTCCTGCAACGATGCAAACTGCGGAACCACAATCGCTTGCGTAGTCTTTAGCGCGTAAGTCTGGCAACCTGGACTTAGCAAATCAAATCCATGCTCACGCCGACCGCGGCAATTCACACATCGTGATTCTTCACGATCGACATTGAAGTCACAATTCGAGAGCTGGCCTTCGCAACTCAATAGCAAAACCTCATCGCCGGCGTCGAGATGCTGCTGCGCGATCTCTAGTTCTGCCTCGAAGTGGGGTGCGACGGTTGCGTACGGCGAGACGATGGCGATCTTCATGATCAGGCAGCTTCGGTTGGTTTCTTCTTCCTCGAACGAAATGGATTGAGATTTCGTAGCCAAACAGGGCCCGGAATTTTCGATCCCGAAACACCTGGAAGGAAGATGGATTGCCAAGTGTACCGATCTGCCTCATTGTTGATTTTGATGTCGATTGGATGCAAGAGCATTCCTAAATCGCAAGCTGGAATACCAGCCAAAGCCGATTCTGGGTCCGTCGTGTGCGTTGCATCGCCGCCAAATCCAATATTTGTGACCAGATTTTTCTCTGGCAGAATACTCATACCGTTGTTCGACCAAACGGCATAAGCCCAAGGAAAGTCCCACGTATCAATGGTTCCAGCATGCTGAGCATCTAGCGTTTGCGACCAATGGTTGTATTCAATGGGACTCTTAAAGATCGATCGCAACTGTGCGGTTTTCTTCAGCTCCGGCCAAGTCGAAACGTCGACGTCGAATTGTTGCCATGCCGACTTCCAAGTCGCCCAGCCCCAAATATGCGTCCAACGAGAAAAATAATAACTCGCATCACTGCGACGTGAATTCTGGAAATTGTTTCCACTGATCATCATCACATCTGAATTGTCACGATAGCGATCCAGCAATGACTCACAATATCCGAAAAACGATTGATCCGGCAAACAATCGTCTTCGAGAATGATCAGTTGCTCGGTGTGCTCAAACGCCCAACTGATTGCGGAGGACATCGCGTGCTTGCAGCCAAGATTTTCAGAGAGGAATCGAGTCTTAACTTCACATGGCCAATCAATTTGATTCACGATCTTCCGAGCAGCCTCGACTTTGGCAGCATCTTCGGAATGACTCGCTCGAGGCCCATCGCTTGCAATCAACAGCGTCTTCGGCTGCCGCTTCCGAATTACATCAAACACCTGCGACGTAAGTTTGGGGCGATTGAAAATGCAAAACAGTACTGGAGTATCGAAAGATTCGGACATAGCGCAACTGGGATACTGAACCAGAGGGAGCCGGTCAAGACAAAACACGTCTTAAGACTATCGGCAGCTGGACGCAGAAGCATTGACGTTTACGCACTTTAGCCGTTTTGCTAACAATCGTTAAATTGCTGCAAAATTTATTGACCCAGCCATGAAACTTCTAGCAAAGCCATTTCGAAAGCGCAAGAAAGCGACCGTCGAATCGCCTGCGCCGACGATGCGCGAACAGCTAGCAACCCGTTTTCCCGATTCAACGCAGAGCCAACGCAAAATCATCGAAGCTGTCACGCCTTTCACAATGACTTCACCTGAACGAATTCTAGCGCTTTGCGATGCTGTCGAATACGTTTCTCAAAACGAAATCGTTGGAGACATCGTCGAGTGCGGCGTGTGGAAAGGCGGCAGCATGGCGGCGGCTGCCCGAACGCTAAAATCATTTTTGGCGAATCAGCGAACGCTTTGGATGTACGACACGTATGACGGCATGTCGGAGCCAACTGAAAACGATGTCGACTTGCACGGACATCCAGCGAATCGAATGCTGGCTGACGCAGACATTGAAAAATCAGAATCACGCGAAAGCATTTGGTGTCGCTGCGGATTGGAATCGGTCAAACAAACGCTGCTCGAAACTGGCTACCCAGAATCGAAACTACGTTTCGTCAAAGGAAAAGTGGAAGACACTTTACCGCTCGAATCACCGGAACAAATTGCGATCCTGCGACTGGATACAGATTGGTACGAGTCAACACGTTGCGAATTGGAAATCCTTTTCCCAAAGCTCGTTCCAGGCGGAGTCCTAATCATCGATGACTATGGCCATTGGCAAGGCTGTCGCAAAGCAGTCGACGAGTACTTTGCAAAACATAACGTAAAAATGTTCCTCCACCGAGTCGACTATACCGGTCGACTCGGCATCAAAACGGCATAGCGACTACACGACATTGAATCTTCCATTGAACAATTCGAACGCTGCCCCCAAGCTGCTTAATATCGGCTGCGGCCGGAGGTACCATCACGATTGGACAAATATCGACCTCGAGTCGTACGATCCGATGGTTGAACAGCACGACATCACCAAGGGTCTTCCGTTCGCAGAAAATCACTTCGATGGAGTTTACCACTCGCACGTGCTGGAACATCTCGAGCCCGGCGACGGTGAAAAGTTGCTCGACGAGTGCTATCGAGTTCTTCGGCCCGGAGGAGTCTTGCGAATTGTCGTTCCCAACCTTGAACAAATTGCAACGCTGTATTTGAATTATCACCGTGAAGCTTGGGCTGGTGATGAAGGTGCGGCGATCAACTACAACTGGATGAAATTGGAATTGCTGGATCAACTGGTTCGCAGTGATTCAGGCGGCGCAATGGGTCGATACATGGCCGGCGACGAAATCAAAAATTCCGGCTTCGTTCGCTCTCGAGTTGGCGACGAATTTTCTCGCTGCCAAGACATGGGCCAAGGCGGATTCATCGATAGGGCTCGCAAGTTGACGTTCGGCGAAAAGACCAGTGCTCGTCTTACAAATGCAAAACACAGGTTCACACGTTGGGTCATTCGGCGACTGATGGGCAAAGAAGCAGTTCGTTCTTTTGACGAAGGACTGTTTCGAAATCAGGGCGAGATTCATCGCTGGATGTACGATCGCTATTCCCTCAAAGAGCTCTGTATCGCTCGCGGATTCACGGACTTTAAAGTCCAAACGGCGACTGATAGCAGCATTGAAGACTACGAATCATTTGAGCTCGACTCCGAAGACGGCAACATTCGAAAACCGGATTCACTGTTCGTCGAGTGCAAGAAAAACTCATCTTCGAGCATGCAGAAGGCTGCGTAGTTCCGTAGCACGGTGGTCTCCACCGTGAACATCTCACAAACGGTGGGGACCACCGTTCCACTTTGAAAACATTGGGGTTGGTCCCAACCCAGCTACCCACGTAAAATACATTTCGACCCACTAATCGCAACGCATGGAAGCAGACGCGAAACGACATGAAGAATCTTCGACGTGCGCTAAAGATGACGCTCAAATACAAATGGTCCATGCTTGGATCATTTGTCTGCAGCCTACTCGTAGCTGTACTCTGGGGCGCCAACATGGGCTCCGTCTATCCATTCATTGAACTGGTGATGCAGAAGAAAACTCTGCACGATTGGGTAGACGAACGCACAGAAGAATCTCAAACGCGAATCGAAGAACACAAGCTTCACATCGCGGAACTTGAATCCAGCATCGCAAACGAAAAAGCTGACAACAACGACACCGAAATCGCCAGCCTAGAAACGAAAGTCGACATCGCGACGTCGGAACTCAAATCGGAACAGTATCGCAAATCGTGGACGGATTGGATTGCACCGGGCATTAAAAAGTGGGCACCAACTTCGGCGTTCGCAACGCTTGGCTGGCTGATGGGCGCGATGTTCTTTGCGACCTTCATTCGCGGTCTGTTTCTGATGGGGAATATGATCCTCGTCGCGCGGGTCGGACAACGAACCGTCCTGGACATGCAGAACGATGCGTTTCGAAATGTCTTGGACATGGAAGTATCAGAATTGGGTGTCCGCGGAACTGGCGATTTGGTTAGCCGAATCCGCGGCGAAACGGGCGCGATCGGACAAGCGATCTCGATCCTCTTCGGAAAGTCAGTTCGTGAACCGTTGAAAATGATCGTCTGCCTATCCGGAGCCGCTCTACTCAACTGGCGATTGCTTTTGCTTTCGATGTTGATCTGCCCAGTCGCTGGATATTTGATGGTGATGTTGGCCAAGCTAACGAAGCGCGCCAATAAGAAAGCCGTTGAAGAATCAGCGAATCTACTGAACCGACTCTATCAGGCGCTGACCTATTTGCGCGTTGTCAAAGCGTTCACCAACGAACCCAATGAACGGCAGAGATTCAAAAACATTGCCGACGATGTCTACAAAAAGGGCATCAAAATGGCCTGGTACAATTCATTGTCCCGAATCAACAGTGAGCTCCTCGGCGTCGGAATGATTTCGCTCAGCGTGCTCGTCGGCGGCTATCTCGTCATCAACGAGACCTGTTTTCTGGGTCGGCTTCGCATGAGTTCCACCGTGATGGACTTTGGAACCCTGATTACGTTTTTCGCTTTCCTGATTGGCGTGGCAGATCCGTTGCGAAAGATGGCTGACATTTACAACACGATTCAAGGCGGAGTCGTCGCTGCCGATCGCGTTTTCCCTTTGATCGATCAACAACCTTCCGTGGCATCGCCGGCCAATCCGAAAACCATCGTTCATGGTGAATTGGATGTTGCCATCAAAGACGTTCGGTTCAGCTACGAAGAAGGCAATGAAATTCTTAGAGGAGTCGATGTCACGATTCCAGCAGGAACCTCTTTGGCAATCATCGGTCCCAACGGTTGCGGCAAAAGCACACTGATCAATCTAATTCCGCGATTCTTTGACGTCGGCGAAGGAGCCATCGAAATCGGCGGCCATGACATTCGCGACTACGACGTTCGTGAGTTACGGAAACGCATTGGATACGTAACGCAGATGACCATGCTGTTCAACGACACCATCGCAGAAAACATTGCTTACGGAAATGAATCAGCCACCATCGAACAAATTCGAGCAGCAGCAATCCAAGCCCACGCTCACGAATTCATTGAAGCGTTGGATGAGAGTTACGATTCACAAATCGGTGAACATGGCGGAAAGCTCTCCGGAGGACAGCGCCAGCGACTTTCACTTGCTCGCGCGATTCTGAAAGACCCAGAGATCCTGATTCTCGATGAAGCGACCAGCCAAATCGATCCCGAAAGTGAACAATTGATTCACGAAACGTTGGCAGAATTCATCAAAGGTCGCACCACGGTGATGATCACTCATCGATTATCGACGTTGGATTTGGTTGATCGCATTTTAATGATGGACGGCGGAAAAGTCCTTGATTGCGGAACGCACAACGAATTGCTGGCGCGTTGCCCAGCCTATCAACGGATGCGAAACTTTGGCCTCGACGAGGTCGCATAATGGCCAGTGCCGCACAACGCCGTGACAATACGATTTCGTTTGAGCGAGTCAAACATGCCGGGCAGGTGATTCGGCAGCAGGCAGATTCGGTGACCGAGTTGGCGAATAATGTTCCTGCCGATTTCGATTTGGCGATCGAGCTAATGCTTAGTTGTCGCGGCAGCGTGATCGTAACCGGAATGGGAAAAGCCGGATGGATCGGACAGAAGATCAGCGCGTCGCTGGCCTCTACGGGAACCCGCAGTCACTTCCTGCATCCGGCCGAAGCCATTCACGGCGATCTTGGTCGGATCGGACCTGACGATTTAGTTCTAGCATTTTCAAACAGCGGTGAGACTTCGGAAATCGTCACTCTGCTGCCTTCGATCAAATCGATTGGCGTGCCTTTGATCGCAATGACGGCAAAACGAGAATCAACACTGGGTCAACATGCGGACCTTGTGCTGGACTACGGAAAGACGTCCGAATCTGGACATCTTGGATTGGCTCCTTCGACCACTACGACACTGATGCTCGTGCTGGGCGACGCGATCGCGTTAACGCTTTCCAACGAAAGACAATTTCAACCGCATGACTTTGCGAAGTTCCATCCCGGCGGATCCCTCGGAAAACGACTAGCGCTAGTCGAAGAAATTATGCGACCGGTCAAGCAGTGTCGCATTGCGATTGAAAACGAAACGGTACGTTCAATTTACATTCGCAATCAAAGTGAATCACGCCGTAGTGGAGCCGTGATGGTCGTTTCCGAAAATGGAAAGCTGGCGGGACTGTTTACCGACAGTGATCTGGCACGGTTGCTGGAACGACAACAGGATTCACAGTTCGACCAATCCATCGCCGAAGTCATGACGTCTGGACCATTGACCGTTCAACAAGGTACTCGCACCGAAGTCGCTATCGAAACACTTGCGTGCAGAAACATCAGTGAATTGCCGGTTGTCGACCTGCAAGGAAATCCAATCGGATTGATCGACATCACGGACGTCGTCAATCTTTAGCGTGGTTGTGGCTTCCAGCCGCAATTATTTGCACTAAAAAAAGGAACTCAACATGCCAACGATCAACTGGTTGAAAAAAGAATTCGGCTACGGCTATGACAGCGGCAACGTAACCTCATTCCTGCCAAATCGCGTTCGACGCAGCGAAGAAAAACGAATCGGTGGCTCGTATCGACAAGTCTTCAATCAGGCAATTCGTCCTTTTGTAAAAGACCATTCAAACGTTTTGGAGCTCGGTCCTGGCAAAGGTTCATGGAGCCGTTCGATCATGGAACTGATCCCCAATGGGTCGCTTACTACCGTCGACTATCAGGACGTAACGGAATGGCTTAAGCCAGAAAACTACGACGGTCGCATGCAGTGCAATCAAGTATTCGACAACACGTTCTCTTGCATTGATGACAACTCGAAAGGCTTCTTTTGGTCGATGGGCGTCTTGTGCCACAACAATCAAACTCACATCCGCGAAATCCTTGCTCATTCGTTGGCGAAAGTAAAACGAGGCGGATTCGCTTGCCATCAGTTCGCTGACTGGAAAAAACTGGAAGCCTATGGCTGGGAAAAGGGCGGTGTTCCAACCGATTTCCAAAACCAGCCCGATGACGAAATTTGGTGGCCGCGCAACGACACCGAATCAATGGCGCAGATCGCAACCGAAGTTGGCTGGCACGTGAAAGTCGCCGATCTCGGATTGCTCAAACGCGACGGATTGATGCTGCTGCAACGCGTTTGATCTTCGCAACTTCAACCGCGGATCAGAACTCTTGACAAGTCCCGCTAACTGTCGCTCGCGCTGGCAAGCGATGAAGATGTGTCCTTTCGTGCACTCCGGTTCGCCGGTGGTTCCCGAGATCGCGTTTTTTTCGTCAGTAAAATTGAAACTTCGCCCAAACTCTTGGCTTTCCTCTTAGAATCCTTGTATCAGTTCTTTTGGATCAAGAGATAAAGCAATGAAACGAAATCGCAAGACCCGACAATCGCTAAGCTACGGAACGCTTGAGCCAAAGAGA
>CAZORS010000058.1:0-12455 GCA_964582025.1 uncultured Pirellulaceae bacterium
CAACCCTCGGTTCCGAAGACCGATATTCTATCCAGTTGAACTACGGGTGCTCTTCGATTCAGAATAATAGCGGATTTGAATTCGTCTGAAAAGCCACTCCGGCCTGCGATTTTGAGAACGCAATGTGCGCTCCTTCGTGTTGTTCACGTTGTAAGGTTCGTGCCAATTGGTGCTTGTTTCACCTTTCCTAGGTGTCAAAACCGTGGTGCCGACTTGGATTCACCGTGAGATTCTCCGTAGATCAAGGGCTTTTGAGACGGCAAGCAAATAAATGGCGGCTTCGTGTCCGCTACTTGTGGTAAAATACAAAGTAATTGCTGGGAATTGAACAAGCTTTGTTCCCACCAAATTCCGGCTACACGGTTCGTGTCCAACCGCTGGATCAGAGCGACCGCTCAATCAACAAGGCAAACGAATGACGAAGATCACCCTTCGAGTCCTCGACGGTGCAAACCGTGGTGAGATCTACGAAGACATCTCACTTCCGATCACGATCGGTCGTGAAGAAGGCAATTCGATTCAGCTCAATGACGAACGCGTCAGCAGAGTTCACTTGCGTATTCAGCTCGACCACGATGATCTTGTGCTTACCGATCTCGACAGTACCAACGGCTCGCGAGTCAACAACGAAGAAGTCCAGCTGAAGATCCTTCGTTTCGGTGACTTGATCACGGTCGGTCGCAGCACTTTGGTTTACGGCTCTCGAGAAGAGATTCAGGATCGATTGAAAAAGTCTGGGCCTAAAACGGGCGCCAAGGCAATTGAGTCAGGACACGAAAACCTGCCAATTTTTGAGTCGACTCCTCCGAAGCTTCCTAATCGTCTGTCGCCCGGTCAAGCAGCTCAGCTTTCAGAAGTCATCGAATACCTGCATCATCACGTCCGAGACATCGTCAGCGATGCGGACGTTAAGCCGCGCCAGCAATCGGTTGAGATTACTGCCGAGATGTGGCAGCAGATCGTTGAAGTTCAGGCTCGGCTCGCCGAGTATCTCGATCGCATCGGCCAACCCTCGAACTAGTCCGGTCTTAGCCAGCGGATAGCCGCTGCCGTGCATGCGGTTGCTCGTGGTACAATTTCTGCGGCCACGTAAAAAGCACCGAGGAATCGGGATGACACCAGTTCGTTACGTTAGTATTTTCTCGATCCGCGCCGTCAGGGTAAGTGTCGGAATTCTTGTCGCTGTCACTTGCGGCACGTTTCCGCTGTCAGTGGCTCAAGCCGAAAAGCCCAACGTGCTGTTCATCGCCATCGATGACCTTCGCCCGGAACTTGGTTGCTATGGTTCGCCGATTGCAAAGACGCCGGTGATGGATGAACTTGCGTCGCAAGGTTTGCTGTTCAATCGAGCCTACTGCCAACAGGCGATTTGCAGCCCGTCGCGCGCGAGTCTGATGACAGGTGCTCGTCCGGATACGATTGGAGTGGTGGAAAACTACACCTACTTTCGAGACAAGAATCCGGACATTGTCACGCTGCCGCAATATTTTCGTTCGCAGGGTTACGAAACGGTAAATGTCGGCAAGGTGTATCACGGCAAGTACAACGATCCTGAAAAATCGTGGAGTCGTCTTCCGGCTTGGAACCGAATGCCCCGAGACTTGCCGAAACCAATTGGTGTTGGCGGCTATGCTCTTGAGGAAAATTAAAAGCTGGTCGGTGAAAAGAAAAAGCGATTTGGAGAGGACGCTCACAGTGCCTTGCTAAAAGGGCCCGCGATGGAGGCTGTCTCTTCTGCGATCCAGTTCATCGTGATGCACAATGGTCTTCCGTTCAATTTCTGCCGCCAGGTGATTGATAGCTTCTTCCCGGGATTGTCCGTTCCCATAAACGGTTTTTAGCAGCGGCGGATCGCTGAGAAAGCAATTGGCAAAGTAAGCGTAGTATCTGGCTGGATGGCGACGGGGCACATCTCTTTCTTCAAAGATTAGCGTTAGTTGATGAGATTCTGCAAAAGCATAAATAGGGAGTGGGTTCGAGTCTTCCCTTTTTGCGAAAGTTCCGGCGTCCTGCATCAAATTGCTACTTGCTGTCAACTTTCTTTTCCCACACTCGCACATAGTCGACTTCGAATTCTGCCGGCAAGCTCTCTGGATCGGGCTTCGCCCACCAGGGGAAAATTTCAGAGTCCAGCCAAACGTGCTGTCGGACGTCCAAGGGCCATCGTTTTGATTCCTGGCCTTTTGCTTCGATCCACTTACGGGTAACGGAATGGACGAGCTTTCCGTCGGCAAAGATCTTCACGGATGATTCATCCCATTCTGCAGCGTAGGTATGAAATCCATCTGAGAATTTGAATGGGAGCTGAGTCGTTTGTGTCCACGACGAGTTGGGAAGTGGGAGTTTCCAGTCATGTACCGATGACCACATCAAGTCAGCACGTTCGGTGTGCTTTCCGATTGCTTCAAAAACATCAAGCTCAGCTTTACGGCCCGTTGTCCAAAAAGCACAGACCTGACCAGTCTTGGGCAATTTGCAGCGAACTTCGATGTAGCCCTTTGTGATCGTAGACTTTGAATACATTCCACCTGTGGTGTATTCAAAGTTGAAGCCCTCAGGGTTGTTGACCCATTTGTGTTTCGGGTCGTGTTTCGCTTTGATCTTGAGGGTCCCATCTTCAACGCACAAATTCTCCGGTGAAAATTCCCAGCCCGTGTTGTGGCTCTTCTTCCCGTAGCCACGTCCTGTGAATCCGGGTTCCGAATCGCTACCGTTCCAGAACACGCCATCGCGTCCGCAGATTTGCCACTTTGACTCGTCGATTTCGGCATCAAACTCGTCGCTGATTGAAGTATTGAGAATCCAGTCACCGGCATTGTCAGGATCCGTGTGTGGCAGTTTCTGAGCCATGACTGTCGTGTTTGCTGCAAAGGCCATAAGGCACATGGCGCCCATCGCGCCCAAAGCAATTTTCAGGACAAAGAGAAATTTCATTGCTAAAAATTCGGCGTCAAACCGTGATTTAAGTTCTTTCAGGACCGGCGGCGTTGTGCGATTGACGCTCCGAGGATCATCAGGACAAAGATTGCACTCGAAGGCTCAGGAACTGCGTTGAAGATGAAGATAGTTGTTGTTCCCAACGTTTTCGAATCCGATTCGTTGTTGGTAAGCACCACTAACGAGTGCTGCACGGGTTGGCTGGCAGTTTGGAGCCACGTAAGCTCGTGACATCGTCACGCCACGAGCTGCGTTTGGGTTGTCTGGATCGAGTCCTCTTCTCGCAAACCCAAAGTCAGCGTATCCAGCATCGTCGGTAACGATCACGATTACGTTGGGCTTTTGGGCAACAGCCTGATCTAGACAGATAAGCAATGCAACGACAGCGAGTAGAAACACTGCGAGGGTGGTTGGCTTACGCACGGCGGTCTTCACTAGAGAGATGCGGTAGGGACGTGAGGTCACTCTGGTTGAAGCACGAAATGGACAAAGATTGTGGTCGAATATTCCGGTTTTTTCGCATCAGGTTCGACGGAGAGAAATTTTCGACGTTTTGAAGCTTTTGGTGTCCAATCCAGTACGCGGAGTGGGGTTTCGGGGTATCTGAGACTATTGTCAGAACTGCGACCCAATGATTGCCACCATAAAAAGGGGAAACAATTGATTCACAACGCGATAAAAACCTTTGCTTTTTGCTTTGCTGTAATGGCAGCGTCGAACCTGTCAGCGGACACCATCATTATCGGTGGGGCAACCGGAAACGGGGACTTCAATGCTGGTGGAGGCGGAACAAACGGTGGCGCGCAGACTTACGACGCGACACCAAACTGGTTCAACGCCCAAGGGGCCGAGACAGTCAACTTTACGAATTCATCTCAAATGGGTGGTTCTTCGGACCCAGATAATGGCACAACGACCCGCGGTGCTTTGCCATTCCGTGACCGAACGCAGATTAACGATTCTGGTTACACCATTGTCGAGGCGGGCCAAGTTTTCAGCCTCAGTTACGATTTTGGCGCCGGTGGTGGAGCTGCGAACTGGGAAGGTTTGGAAACCATGCGGACTTTCATCTTTACATCTACCACTGGAGTTGACGGTGACACTATTGTCGGTGACATGACGGAGCTTGGTGGCGACAACTATGCCATAGATAGAGCGGCAGACGGTCAATGGACATCGCGCGACGGAAGTGACTTCTACACGACAACTGCTGCGGATGTTGGGGAAACGGTTTACTTTGGAATGCAATTCCTTGATGCTGGATCCGGGAACGACCTGTTTCCTCGCATCGACGTTGTGACTCTTTCAGTGACCGATCCTGTCGCAGTGCCGGAACCAGGTTCCCTTGGTGTAATTTGCCTCGCGGGGCTTGGATTAATGCGACGAAAGCGATCTTTGTAATTGCTTCGTCGGGCTAAACTGTTGCCAATGTGAATGCCGTACCACTTATGGGCGGCATTTTTTCGTGTCTTACAATGGCTTTTTTAACAGTCAGTGTTTCTTTTCTGTCCAATCGAAAGTCCGAGGTGGATTGAATAGGTATGGCGGACGCGAGTACAGACGATGGTGAACTTTTTGTACGGCTGCTCATGGAACATGAGGCTGCCGTTCGTGGATTTCTTCGTGGCTTGTTGCCCACATGGAATGATGTGGACGAAGTGATTCAGAGTGCAAGTTTGATTGCGTGGCGAAAGTTCGATCAGTTCGAAAAGGGTACTGCTTTCGGGGGTTGGTTTCTGACGATCGCACGTTTTGAAGCCCTTAAACATCGTCGAAAGCTGGCTCGGACACCGATGAAGTTTTCGGATGAAGTTTGGAATTTGCTTGCTGAGGCTGCTGAGGAGAGAACGCCCAATCTTAGACTCCAGCAACTTGAAGTCTGTTTGAGTCGACTTGGTCCTGATCAAAGAACTTTGCTATTAAAGGTTCACTCACCCGGAGCAGTGATTCGGGATATGGCGAACCAGCACGGAAAAAGCGAACAGGCGTTTTACAAAGTAATCCAACGATTGCGGGCTTCGGTAATGAGGTGCGTATCGTTGCTTGGCGAAGCGGAGCGGGCGTGATGAATGATATGGAACTGGAACAGTTGATTGCTGCTTGGCTTGACGGAAGGCTCACCGAAACGGAATCGGAAGTCTTGCAGCAACGCTTGCGCGAATCGGAAGAGTCGCGGGCACGCTTCCTGGTATACGCCGAGCTCGACGTGGGGCTTAGGCAAATGGCTGGCGGTGAACTGAATCTGCCTCAATTGCCAAGTCCTGATTTCAGCAACGAGCCGACGAGTGTTCCATTCTGGAGTGGAATGAATTTGCTGAAGCTCGCAACGGCGGCGTTGTTGTTGCTTGTAGTGGGGATGCAGGCTTACCAGATCGGTAAACGAAATGCAGACGAGATTGTTGCCACGCCAGAAATCAAGGAAAAGACGATCTCCGGCCATGCCATGATTCGGCGGATGGCGGATGTGCAATGGAAGCAGGACTCAAAAGTCTATCGTGAAGGCGACGTCGTTTCGGCCGGCTTGCTTCAGTTCAACAAAGGCATCGCGGAAATCGACTTCTTTTGCGGAGCGACCGTGATCGTCGACGGACCTGCTCAGCTGGAAATCGAATCGGACTGGTCACTGCGTTTGATCGAAGGACGCATCAGGGCAAACGTGCCGCCAGCAGCGCGAGGTTTCGCCGTTAAAGTTGCTGACTCCGAGGTGATCGATCTTGGAACGGAGTTTGTGTTGGATGTCAGCGAATCGAACGCGTGGATAAAGGTTGTCGATGGCGAAGTCGCGTTGAAAGGTGGTAGTCACGATGGCCAGCACTTGAAGACAGGGGAAGGCCAAAGTCTGCTCGGGGCTGGCGTTGATCAGGATTCGTTCGACGATCTGAGCACTTTGTCAGACGTCCAGCGTCGACACGATAAAGAGCAAAATCAGCTTTTTGAAAAGTGGAAGTCCAGTGTTGAGAAATTGAAGAGCGACAAGCGAATCATCGCTTACTACCCGATTGGGATGCTGGGCAAAGAGCGAACGGTCAAAAATGCTGCTTCAACAGGAAGCGAACTTGACGGAAGGCTCGTCGGTCTCGTCGATCAGGGCGCCGGTAGATTCGGACCCGTTTCCACCGGCCTTGGCTTCAAGCGACCTGGCTCACGCGTTCGCGTGCGGTTGGATGGCACTTATCAAAAGTTCACGTTTGCCTGCTGGGTGCGGATCGATAGCCTCGACCATAAATACAACGCGTTGTTCATGGGCGACGGGTATGAAAACGGTGAGCCTCACTGGCAAATTCTCGGCGACGGAAAGCTGATGTTCTCCGTGATGGTGGATGACACGCCGGGATCAGGACATGGTAAACACCCGGAGGCCAGACTTCACAAAATCTACTACTCCAAACCCATTTGGGATGTCTCGCTCAGTGGGAAGTGGATGCATCTTGCCGCGACTTACGACCCTGAGAGACGACTCGTGCATCAGTATGTCAACGGTGAAGAAGTTTCCAAAGAAACAATTACGGATGAGTTCTTTGTGGAGCAACTGAAGATTGGTCCTGCCGAGATCGGGAACTGGGGTCAGCCTCTTCGTGATTCACCCTGGTTCGCGATTCGAAACCTCAATGGTGCAATCGATGAACTTGCCATATTTGATGCTGCGTTGAGCGGTGATGAGGTTCGGCAGATCTATGACAACGGCAAGCCGTTCCATGACAACAGCAATTCATTTCGCAACCAGTAATGTTTTTCGGGAGTCTATGTGTCGTCGTTCAATTCGCAACATTCTTTCATTCTGATTGCGTTCTCTTTGATTGCCGCGTTTGCAAGTCTGGCACACGCAGATGAACGCCCCAATATCGTGCTGATCATGTGCGATGATCTTGGTTACAACGATGTTGGCTTTAACGGGTCGACGCAAATTCAAACCCCTTCGATTGATGCGTTGGCTCGTGGCGGAACGATTTGCAATTCCGGGTACGTATGTCATCCGTTTTGCGGACCAAGCCGGATGGGCATGATGGCGGGTCGATATCCGCACAACTTTGGGGCTCCCTACAACTTGCCACCATCGGCCCTCAATATTGAAAAGTGGAAGTCAAAAGGTATTCCAGTCGAAGAGATCCTGATCAGTAAGGTCTTGCAGGACGCAGGCTACTTCACAGGGATTGTTGGCAAGTGGCACATGGGTTTCACGCCGGAGTATCATCCGAACAAGCGTGGGTTTGATGACTTTTATGGGTTCCTTGGCGGCGGACATGACTACATGCCAGAGCGGTATGTGGCGACTTACGCCCGACAAAAGAAAGCCGGCAAGAAAGTCTTCAACGAATACATCGTGCCATTGCAACACAACCGCAAAGAAATCAAGGAAACGGAATACATGACCGACGCGTTGTCTCGCGAAGGGGCAAGGTTTATTAAGGAAGCTTCCACGAAAGACAAACCGTTTTTTCTTTTCGTTTCTTACAACGCGCCACACACGCCGCTTCAGGCCAAAGAAGAAGACCTCAAGCACTACGCAGACATTGAAGACGAAACACGTCGAACATATTGCGCGATGGTGCATGCCGTTGATCGCGGCGTTGGTCGTTTGGTGGAAGCACTTGAAGCCACAGGCGAGGTGAAAGATACGCTTATCGTTTTCCTCAGCGACAACGGCGGCAAAACTGGAAAAGGCGCCGACAATTCGCCGCTGAAGCGTGGCAAGGGAAGCGTCTACGAAGGTGGGATTCGCGTTCCGATGTTCTTTCATTGGCCGGATCACGTGCCCGCCGGGAAGGAAATCGACTGGCCTGTTTCGGCACTCGATTTCTACCCCACCTTCGCAAATCTGGCTGATGCGCACGTTCCAGAAGGACGTTCGATCGATGGGAAAGATATTTTGGAAGGCCTGTTGTCTGGCAAAGATCCGCGAGAGGGTGAACCGCTGTTTTCAATGCGACACCATGCAGCTTTCAGTAACCTTGGCATCCGCATGGATAACTGGAAAGCGTGTTGTGTTGGCAAGCGATGGACTCTGTTTGATGCTGTTGGCGATCCCGGCGAGGAATTGGACCTGAGTGGGCAACGGGCGGAGTTGCTTGATAAGATGATTGAAGCAGCCGAAACGTGGACTGAGGGTCACACTCAACCACAGTGGTTTCATACAGAAAAAGCGGGTGCCGTGTGGAATCAGAACAACATGCCGAATCTGGAAGCACTATTTTCCGACAAGGCACGGAGAAAACGATGAGTGGACATAGAAATATCGAGTTAATGAGTGCAAATACAAGCACGAAGCGCGAGCGAGTGAATTTGCGCGGTCGACTCACTTGCTTGCGCTTCGTGTTTGTATTGTTGGCGAGTGCATTCGTTTTCTTGCTGCCGTGTTCCATTGCCAACGCCCAAAAGCCCAACGTCCTCTTCATCGCAATCGATGACTTGAGACCTGAACTTGGTTGCTACGATTCTCCAATCGCAAAAACACCGGTGATGGACGAGCTGGCTTCACAGGGACTCCTTTTCAATCGAGCCTACTGCCAACAGGCGATCTGCAGACCATCGCGTGCGAGCCTCATGACAGGGACTCGCCCCGAAACAACGGGATTGTTTCACAACTATGTTTCCTTGCGAGAACTTCAGCCCGATGTGGTTACGCTACCTCAGCACTTTATCGCTAATGGTTACGAAGCAGCTTACAGTGGCAAGATCTTTCACAAGGGCGACACGGACGAGGGAAAGTCATGGAGTCGCGATCGCGTGAAGTGGAAGAAGGGTCTCAAGAAACCGCAGTATTACGCTCTCGCAGAGAACAGAAAACTTCGCAACGACAACTTCAAGAAGATGTTCGAGAAGTACGGCGAAGCAGCTAAGCGTGGTTTGGGGAACGGGCCGGCGTATGAGTGTGCCGACGTGCCAGACGAAACCTACCCCGATGGCTTCAATACATTGCTGGCCATCGAAACGATGAAAGAGATGGCGGCTGACAAGTCAAAGCCGTTCTTTATGGCGATGGGTTACAAGCTTCCTCACTTGAACTGGATCGCTCCCAAAAAGTACTGGGACTTGTACGATCCCAAGGAGATTCCGTTGGAACTTGACGCAACGTCGCCGGCCGGTGGAGCGGCGATGGGATTGCACGCGTCGTTTGAGCTGCGTGTTCGAGCCGGGATCCCAAAGTCAGGCCCGATTGACGAAGAGCTGTCGCGCACGTTGAAGCATGCTTACCTCGCATCGGTCAGCTACGTCGATGCACAGATCGGTTTATTGCTTGATGCGTTGGAGCAGGAAGGCTTGCGCGACAACACGATCATCGTTTTGTGGAGCGATCACGGTTGGCACCTCGGTGACATGGGCGTCTGGGGAAAAGCAACCAACTACGAAATCGCGACGCGGGTTCCGATGATGATTTGGACTCCTGACATGAAGGCTCGCGGTGCGAAAACAAATGCGTTAGTAGAGTTGGTCGATATTTATCCGACGCTGTGTGAGTTGGCAGGGCTTTCAGTTCCTGGTCACCTTGAGGGCAAGAGCTTTGTGCCATTGCTTGAAGATCCGAAACAAAAATGGAAAGAAGCGGCCTTTAGCCAGTATCCGAATCCGGCATTGAGAGAATGGGCGGCTAATCCGCTGTCGAAAGGTATGAGAGAAACTTTTTTTGGGCCACTGATCAATGAAGTGGAACAGAAGATCATCAAACAACAGGGCGACAAATGGGATCGCGAGCTTTTCGAGAAACATTTGATGGGCTACACAATTCGAACCGATCGATACAGACTCGTTTCGTGGCGGGACTATCGAGACCGTGCTGCTCCCCCGGTTTCGGTGGAACTCTATGACCACAAGACCGACCCGGGCGAAACGATAAACGTCGCCGACGATTTTCCAGATGTTGCAAAGCGGCTGAGTGCTCAGTTAATGGATCAGGTTGAAAAGTCGAAACGAGAAAGTGTTGAATCGAAATGAAAAGTTTCATTCAGAGTTTGATTCTGCTAGTTTCTGTTTTCTCGGTGCCGACATTGAGCGGACAGGAAGCAGGTGATGCGATTGATTTTAATCGCGACATCATGCCGATCTTCGAGCAGCACTGTATCGACTGCCACGGTCCCGATGATCAAGAGTCCGGATTCCGCGTGGATAGCAGATTGGCGATGCTCAGAGGTGGCGATTATGGCGAGCCTGGAATTACGCCCGGCGATCTGTTGAAGAGTACTTTGATCACGGTCGTATCTTACGAGGACGAAGATTTCGCGATGCCGCCTGACGGAAAGATCGACGATGAGCAAATCGAATTGTTGAAGCGTTGGGTTGCAGAAGGTGCTGTTTGGCCTGGCCAAATGGATGAAGAGATCAAACGCGAGAAGTCAGACCATTGGTCGTTTCAGAAAGTCGAACGTCCGACTGTTCCTGAAGTTGATTCATCGTTTCCGGTTCACAATGAAATCGACCAGTTCCTACAGTTCGAACTAAAAGACAAAGGCATCACTCCGTCGGATGAGGCTGATGCTCGGACGCTGATTCGCCGCGCTTCGATTGTGCTGACGGGTTTGCCGCCGACGCCTGATCAAGTTGCTCAGTTTCAAACGGATCACGCGAAGGATTCGAATCAGGCTTACAAAAAACTTGTGGATCGCTTGCTCGCTTCGCCCCACTTTGGTGAACGCTGGTCGCAGCACTGGCTGGATGTGATTCGCTGGGCCGAAACGAACGGCTCGGAAAGCAATATGTACCGTAAGAATGCTTGGCTTTATCGAGACTACGTGACGCAAGCCTTCAACGATGACAAGCCTTACGATCTGTTCGTCAAAGAGCAAATCGCTGGCGATACGGTGGGAATGGGTGAGGCGACGGGATTTCTTGTCGCCGGTCCGCATGTTCCCGCGGCAACCGTTGGTCGCGAAGAGTCCGCCAAACGACAGGCTCGTGCTGATCGCATGGATGAAGTCATGCAAACGGTCGGCGCTTCGATGATGGGGATGACGATCGGATGTGCTCGCTGCCACAACCATAAGTTTGATCCGATTTCGATTAGCGACTATTACGCGATGACCGCCGCGTTTGGCGACGTTGAGTTCGGAAGCCGCTTTCCTGAGTACAGTGAAGGTCATCCACGTTTCGAAAAAGCAAAAGAGGTTTGGCCACAGATTGAAAAACAGCGCGACATTATCCGCAAGTCAGGGCCATGGATTGAAAAGTCACTGGGATACGACGAACTGCATTTCTATGCGAAGGAAACGACGGGGATTCGAATTGAATTCCTCTGGCCGAACATTCGTATCGATGAGCTTGAATTCTTTGGCAAGAAACATGGCGATGTCAGTCTGATCCACAAAGACCGCGTCGCAGCGGTTCGGCAAAACGAAGAGTTGGAACTCATCAAGGAGTTTCCTGTTCTCAACGATGGCCTCTACGGAACGATGGGCTGGCAGGTCAAATCTGGCAAGGGTTCAAAGCAACGTCCATGGTTGGAGTTTGATTTCGATTCGCCCAAGTCTGTCGATCGCATGCGAATCAGCACCAATCGCGAAGATTCGATGGAGATTGAGTATCTCAATAAATTGAATCCGAAAAACTTTGGCGAGTACATCGTCAAGATTCGAGATGCCAACGGAGAGTGGCAGCAGGTCGCTCATTCGAAAAATATCGCGAACAAGAATAAGCAGAAACCAGAACGCACAAAAGCGATCGCAGAAATTCAGCGGTTGCTTGACGTCCTTGCCGAAGATGGTCCGAAGCCAAGTTTCGTGGCACGTTTCGTTGAGCCCGGCAAAACTCACGTGTTGCGACGTGGCAGCCCCGAAAACAAAGGCGACGAAGTTGGGCCTGCGGGATTGGTTGAGCTCGATGGAGACCTTGGCGTCGACGCCGATGCAGCTGGGGAAGATCGGCGGGCAGCCTTTGCAAATTGGTTGATCCGAGACGAACATCCGCTGACATCTCGCGTGATGGTGAATCGAATCTGGCATCACGTCTTCGGGCAGGGTATCGTGACGACAACCAGTGACTTTGGCAAAGCCGGTGCTGCTCCGACGCATCCTGAGTTGCTCGACTGGTTGGCCAGTGATTTCATGCAACCCAGCGACGGCGAAGCTTGGTCAGTGAAGCGAATGATCCGATCGATGGTTATGTCGCATGCCTTCCGGCAGCAAAGTTTGCCTCGCGAAGATTGCCTTGCCGAGGATGCCGGTTCTTCTTTGCTGTGGCGTTATCCGCCGAAACGAGTCGAAGCTGAAGTGATCCGGGATTCGATTCTGCAGGCGTCAGGAAAACTAGATGATTCAATTGGCGGCAAGAGCTATCGAATTCACAACGTGAAGAAGCGTTATGCACAGTGGGTAGTACTCGACAACCACAGCGAAAAAACTTGGCGACGTTTGCTGTATCAAGAACGCATGCGACGGGTCGACGATCAGAACTTTACCGCTTTCGACTTCCCGGATTGCGGTCAGATCAAGGCTCGTCGTCCCGTTTCGACGACTCCGCTGCAGGCGTTGAATTTGATGAACAGCGATTTCGTGGTGCAACAGTCGGAGTTGATCGCGGAGCGGGCAGAA
>CAZORS010000058.1:12555-26384 GCA_964582025.1 uncultured Pirellulaceae bacterium
GATGAACAGCGATTTCGTGGTGCAACAGTCGGAGTTGATCGCGGAGCGGGCAGAAGCCGAATCCGGCGACGAAGCGCTCACGCGTTGTTTCGAATTGATTTTGAATCGCGAACCAACGAAAGAAGAAGTCGAGCTATGTTCTGCGATTGCCAAAGAGGAAAGTTTGGCGATCGTTTGTCGTGCGTTACTCAATTCGAATGAGTTCGCATTTTTACCGTAAGAGACTGTTAGTCATTCTGCTTAGTCGCGGAGTGACGTTATGTCGTTCCTCCGGAATGAAACGTCGTTGACACTATGAATCCAGAAAAACTATCACTCCATGGGCGAAGTCTTCTCAACCGTCGCGGCTTTCTGCACACGGCCGGTTTGTCGACGCTGGGCATTGGACTTACCAGCTTACTCGCAAGCGAAGGTTTGCTCGCCAACGATGATGCGCAAACGGTCAGCGGGAAGACTCCTATCCGACCGCAGTTCAAAGCCAACGATCCGTATGCGGCTCGACCTGCACACTTCGAGGCGCCGGCGAAACAGGTTTTGGTGATCTACTGCCCCGGAGCCGTCAGTCACATCGATACGTTCGATTACAAGCCTGAGCTGATCAAAATGCACGGCAAGAAACCGCCCGGAATGCCTGCGGTAACTTTCGAGGGGCCGTCGGGGAATATTGCCAAACCGTTTTGGGATTTCAAACCGCGTGGCGAAACCGGCAAAATGGTTTCTGACCTGCTGCCGAACCTCGCAGAACTGACGGATGACTTTTGCTTCTTCCATTCGCTGCACACTGAAACAAGTGCTCATCCGCAAGGCGAAAACTTTCTCAACACCGGATTTACGATGGAAGGTTTTCCGTCGTTTGGAGCTTGGGTGACGTACGCGCTCGGGACTGAGAATCAGGAACTGCCTGCGTTTGTGGCGATCAATGATCCGCGTGGTTTAGCGCGGAGCGGAAAGAATAATTTTGGCAGTGGCTTTCTGCCGGCGGCATTTCAAGGGACTGACTTCAATGCGAAGAATCCGCCATCGAATTTGTTTCGACCGAAGAAGTACACTGGTCAGACGGACAAGCGAACGGTCGAGTTACTTCAACGGCTCAATGCGAATCATCTGGAGAAGTATCCAGGCGATGCAGATTTGGCGGGGCGAATCGCAAGCTACGAACTTGCTGGAAAGATGCAAACTTCCGTTCCCGAAGTGATGGATATTTCCGGTGAAACGAAAGAGACGCTCAGGGCTTATGGCGTTGACGAAGGTTCAGATCTAAAGAAAGAGTACGCAAAGAATTGTATCCTTGCTCGACGTCTGATCGAGAAAGGAGTCCGTGTTGTGCAACTGTTCAATGGTAGTGATCCAGCGGGCGGCAACGGAATCACGAACTGGGATTCGCATTCGAAAATTGCGGAAACGCATGCGATGCAAGCTGAGATCATGGATCAGCCGACGGCGGCATTGATTGCTGACATGAAGCAGCGAGGTTTGCTTGAGGACACTCTGATTGTCTGGGCGACTGAGTTTGGACGTATGCCGTTCTTGCAAGCCAATGGAACGGGTCGCGATCACAACCCGGATGCGTTTACGTGTTTTATGACCGGCGCGGGCGTAAAGCGTGGATTTAGCCACGGTGAAAGTGACGAATTTGGTTTCAAGTCCGCCGTTGACAAGGCTTCCGTCTACGATTTTAACGCGACGCTGCTTCATTTGATGGGCTTGGACCATGAACGGCTGACGTTCTATCACAACGGTCTCGAACGACGGCTGACGAATGTGCATGGCGAAGTCATCAAGGATGTGTTGGTTTAAGTTTGGAACATGCGCGTTCGCTTAACGATTAGCCAGAAGGCGTCGGCGTTTCTCGCTCTGTCGTCTGCCGGCTTGTTGTTAAATGGTTAGATCAAATGAGAGGCAGAACTTCGCAGACAATGCTATAATTTCGCCGAACCGAAATCCGCGAAGACTCCCAACTCAATTCAAATGGCTGCGAACGATTCAAAAAAACGAGACAAAGGCGTACAAGACGTTGCTTCAAAAAAAGCTTCTGACTTCGTCTTTAAATCCAAACTGACCGGTCCAATTTCGGAGCTTTCATTCCTGCGACGGTCGTTGCTGTTCGCCGAAGTTGCGATGATCTCCTACATGTCGGTCGAAGAGTGCAATGTCGCTGCCGGAAAGCTTGGCTTCACCAACGGAAAATTCTTCGACACCGAAGGTGCTCAGGCTTATTGGTTTCACAATGAATTCGATAGCGTCGTTGTCTGTCGCGGAACCGAACCGCACGAATGGGAAGACATCAAAGCGGATGCCAATGCGTTAACTGCGATTGCAGAAACCGTTGGCAAAGTCCATCGCGGTTTCAAGAACGAGGTCGATCGAGTTTGGCCGCACATCGAGGAAGCTCTCGCCGAGAACAAAAAACCGCTCTGGTTTTGCGGCCATTCACTTGGCGGAGCGATGGCCAATATTTGTGCGAATCGTTGCTCGCTATCGTACATCGAAAGCGATCCGCAGGAACTTTACACTTATGGTAGCCCTCGCATCGGCTGCAAGAAATACGTTTCGCATGTCGAAATCAAGCACCATCGTTGGGTCAACAACAACGACATTGTGACCCGAGTGCCACCCGTGTTTATGGGGTACCGACACAATGGAGAAGAAAAATACATCGATCGCAATGGTCGCTTGATCAAACTGAACGGTTGGAAGCGAGTCAGCGATCGGATCCAAGGATTGGTGAGTGGCTTTCGTCGTTTTCGCTTGGACTATCTGTCTGATCATTCGGCGCCTTTTTACATCGATCAGATATTCAACATTGCCCGTGCGGAAGAAAAAAATAGCAAGGGGAAGAAGTCCTGAGCCATGACGGATTTTGATCTCGATGCAATCTCTGACGAACAGCGTTGGGAATCTCGCTTTCGCAAGTCACATGACGACCGAGTTGTGTTGGCTCGTTTTCTGGCTGCTTGTTTGGTTGGCATTGCGATCGTGAATGTGATTCCAGCCGTTTTGTACTGGTATCGCTGGACGGCACTCGATCAGGTGACTCCCCTGCCCCGTTGGGTCTACCTGCAAATTTTCGCGGCATTGTTGCATGTCGTTTACGCGGTCTTTCTGCTGCAAGTTTCTGACTGGGCATCGCTGCGAGCGGTTTCGTTTGCGATGCTGGCGATTGCGATGGCGTTTGGCTTGCTTTCGGTTGGACTCATCTTTGGCGATGGAAGCGACTTTGTGCCGCAATTCCTTGGCTTGGAAGCCGCGATGATTCGCAGGGCAGGATTGTGGTGCGTGGCGATGTTGTGTGTTGCCACGTTGGCAAGTTATCTCGGCGGACGTGAGTCGGCCAGATGGCAACGAGCCGAAACGTTGTTGTTTGGAATGCGTAGTCAAATTCAAGAGTCGTCATGAGTGAAGCAAAGCGGGAAATTGGCCAGGCGGGAATCTTTGTTTCACCGGTGGCGCTTGGCTGCTGGCCGATTGCGGGGATGACCAGTTTGGAGGTGAACGACGACGATTCGCGAGCAACGATTCGTGCGGCGATCGATTCCGGAATCAATTTTTTGGACACGGCTCATTGTTACGGTGCCGATGGGGAAAGCGAGGTCTTGATTGGCGAAGTGATTTCAGGCTGTCGTGACGATGTCGTGATTGCGACCAAGGGAGGCATTCACTGGGACAGCAATGTTGTGCGTCACAACGATGGGACGCCAAGTCGCATCATTGAGGAGTGCGAGATCAGTCTGGAGCGGATGAAGATCGATGTGATTGACTTGCACTATCTGCACTCTCCGGATCCAAACGTTCCTGTCGAAGAAAGTGCGACGGCGTTTGCAAAGTTGCTTGAGTCCGGAAAGATTCGCAGCGTTGGCGTTTCGAATTTCAATGTCGATGAACTGGAGAGGTTTCACGCTGTTTGTCCGGTGTCGGCGGTGCAGCCAAAATACAACATGCTTCAACGCGACATCGAAGCGGATCTAATTCCTTGGTGTATTGAGCGAAACGTTTCTGTGATGAATTACTGGCCGTTGATGAAGGGACTGTTAGCTGGAAAGATCCGACGTGGACATGAATTTGATCCTGCCGACAAAAGGCTGTCCTACGATGTTTTTCACGGCGACGCGTTTGAGCAAGCACAGCAGTTGGTGGACAAACTGGATGTTGTCGCTCAGCAGTGCGAGAAAACGGTTGCTCAAGTTGTTGTGAATTGGACGATGCAGCGAGAAGGAATTACTTCCGTTTTGTGTGGGGCGAAACGAGCGTGGCAGATCGAGGAAACTGCCGGAGCGATGGGTTGGCGGCTGAGCGATGAGCAGTTGCAGAGCTTGGAGATTTAGACCAGCGCGGGTGGATGCAATGGTTGAAACACAGAGTCACGGAGAGCACAGAGATCAAACGGTTTTCGCTGAAATCATTTCTGATCATGTTCGTCGCTTTGACGTTTCTGATTGCGTACTTTCGAGAGCCGTTGATCAGAATGGTCAGGATAAGTCAACTTCCCTATGAGTTGATTGAGTCTGATCGTGATATGGAGCAAATGCTCACAGAGCGAAACGTGTTCGTGTTCGTAAAAGCGGGCTGGTCGATAGGGTCCTTGATAGCCCAACGAGAGGTTGACGAATTCGCGAGCGACTGGAGTTGGCTTAATCGGAAACCAAACGTGAAGTTCTATTCGCTTGACATTACTGAGTCTGAGGGGCAAAAAAGGTCAGTACACTGGGCGGACTCAGACGAAAAACTTGAGTTTATTTACAGTGGCTATGGATCTGCGATTTGGCTCCGCGATGGAACAGTGTTGCAAGTGAAGCATGGGACGGAGTGCACGCGAATTGGTCTCACTGCGCACACGGAAGAGCTGTTTCGAAATTAGCGCGAACCCTCTGTGCTCTCTGTGACTCTGTGTTTCAAAATCCGGGCAGCAGCGAATGCTTCTCCTCCAAAGTGAAAGACTTGAATAAGCGCCCGCTTCTAACTGATCAACTCGCGAAGTTGTTGCAAGTACTTTGGGATTTCTTCAAACGGATTTTCTTCTTCGAATTCCAGCGTCACGTAGCCGCGATATTTTGCATCGTTAAGAATCTTGATGATGCGAGGAAGGTCCGCAGGTTGCTTACCTTTGTGGTTGGGGTCCACGCAAACTTTTATTTGAGCATTAACCGCGTACGGAGCGATTGCCTCAAGGTCACGATACGGATCGTCGGTACGGAAATTGCCGCTGTCGAAGTTGACGCCAAACCATGGAGAGTCGTCGACTTTCTCAATGATGCTGAGCATCTGTTTGGGCGTTGCCGTGATGCCGCCATGATTCTCTAACGCCAGGAAAACGCCTTTTGTCGCCGCGTACTCGAGGCTCTGATTGATGCCGGCGACGCAACGCTCAATGGCAGCTTCTTCGTTGTCGCCCTTGGGCACGTTGCCGGCGAAAATTCGAATCACCGGCGCGCCCATGGTTGCGGCATAGTCAATCCATTGGCGACATTCGGCCAACTGAGCATCACGAGCTTCTCCTTCGGGCAAGCAAAAATTGTTGCCGATCGCCGTTCCGGAAATTTCTATGCCGAGTCGATGAGTTAGTTGTTTGAGCGAAACCAAATACTCGGGAGTGACTACTTTTGGGAAGTAGTAACCCGTAAGTTCCGCGGCCCCGAGCTGATTTTCTGCACAGTAAGCAATGAATTTCTCCAGAGACATCATCGCGTTGGCGATCTGCTCTGGCGTTCCACGACGGGCAAATAGATCGTTGAAGCTGTACGCAGCCATGCTAAGCTTCATCATCGGCGGCTGAGTCCGAACTGGCGGATCGGCGGCGAACACCGAAGATACATTTGTGCTCAAAAGCGTTGCTGCGGCCGCGGTGCCCGCGAGAAAATGACGTCGGGAATTCATGAAATGCTTTCGGTGATACTATTGAGCCGCGTTGAAGTCGTCGTGACCTTCCTCGGTTTTTACATTCTCTTCATCGTCATCTTTCATGATAACGTTTGTGAAGCTCGTACCTGGAACCAATAACGGGCCAGGAGAATTTTCATCCATGATGTTCTTCAATTCATCCGAATCGACTGATTCGACTTCGATCAAACGGTCCGTCAACGCAACCAAAGCTTGTTTGCGGACTTTTAGCATTTCGCGAACTTTCTCGACCGCCTCTTCGATGATGTGGCTAACTTCTTGGTCAATCTCGCGAGCAGTGACTTCGCTGTAAAGTTGTCCGCCCACTGAACCGCCAGAACCGGCGAGGAACGGACTGCTGCGATCCTGTTTGAAGTTGACTCGACCGAGAGAACTCATGCCGTATTGCATCACCATTCCGCGAGCGATATCGGTGGCCCGTTCAAGATCGTTTGAGGCACCGGTTGAAATGTCTTTGTAGATCAACTCTTCAGCCATCGTTCCCGCGACAAGGATCTGCAACTCGCTCTCGAGTTCACTTTTGGTCATCAAGTATCGATCTTCTGTCGGACGCTGCATCGTGTAACCGAGTGCCGCCAATCCGCGAGGAATGATGGAGACTTTGTGGACGGGGTTTGTGTTCGGCAAGACATAGGCAACCAAGGCGTGGCCGGCTTCATGGTAGGCGACGCGATGTTTTTCTTCTTGGTTCATGACGCGTTGTTTCTTCTCGAGACCGGCAGTTACGCGTTCGACGGCTTCGTTGAAGTTTTCCATCACGACAGAGTTTTGTTCTTTGCGAGCCGCGAGTAAGGCGGCTTCGTTGACGAGGTTTGCCAGTTCCGCACCGCCGAATCCGGGGCTGATCGCGGCGACTTTTTTCAAGTCGACGTTCGGATCGAGTTTGACTTGTTTGACGTGAACTTTGAGGATCTCTTCACGTCCGCGAACGTCGGGACGATCGACCAGCACGTGGCGATCGAAACGGCCTGGTCGCATTAAGGCTTGGTCGAGCGTTTCCGGTCGGTTGGTTGCAGCCATCACGATGACGCCACTGTTGGAGGAGAATCCATCCATCTCAACGAGCAATGCGTTGAGCGTTTGTTCGCGTTCGTCATGGCCACCGGCAGGTTGGCCGCCGCGAGTTTTGCCAAGGGCATCGAGTTCGTCGATGAAGATAATGCAAGGAGCCTTTGATTCAGCCTGTTGGAACATGTCGCGTACTCGAGCCGCTCCGACGCCGACGAACATTTCGACAAAGTCACTTCCGGAGAGACTGAAAAATGGAACATCGGCTTCGCCAGCGATGGCTTTGGCCAGCAAAGTCTTTCCTGTTCCTGGAGGTCCGACTAACAGGACGCCGCGAGGAATCTTTCCGCCTAGCCGTTGATATTTTTCAGGCGAGCTGAGGAAGTCGACGACTTCGCGAACTTCTTCGACCGCTTCGTCGATTCCAGCAACGTCTGAGAAGCTAACGCCAAGATCTTCTTCGGCGTAAAGTTTTCCGCGGCTGCGACCGAACTGCATCGGCCCGCCGGCGCCGCCGAGTTTTCGGAGCATGAAGTAGAACAAACCCAAAGTCAGAGCCATCAGCAGCATCAAGCCGCCGTATTTATCCAGAAAGTTCTCTTTCAGGAAGTCAGACTTAATGTTGCTGGCGGCGAGCAGTTCGTTGATCGTCGTTTGCGTCGAGTCTGAAGTGTCTTTCACGACAGTGAAATTGGTCCGAGTTCCGAACGGCTGACCGTCAAGCGATTTCGCACGCTCATAGTAGTAGCACGTTCCCTGAATTTCGGTGTCGCTGATTTTAAGATCGTTAGGAAGCTGAACGACGAATTCTTTTGGCGTGCGTCCGCGCGTTTTAATCGTGATCTTACCGCTGTAACCATCCGCAAGCTCATCCGTGGAACTGTCCACGTACTTGGTAGCTTTGAGCAAGTCTTGGAAATCACTGAACGAAAGTTTCTTGCGGTTCTGTGATAAGACGAGGAATAGACAGATCGCCAGTGAAGCGACGATGATCAATGCGAACCAGGTTGTTGAACTGTTTTTTGGTTCTTGCGGTCGTTTTGAGTTTTGGTCCATTATTTCCGGTTTCGCGTTTGGTTGAAGTCGGGCTCGAGCAGTGCCTTTGCGGTAAAGGGACGATTGCCGTATCGTGAACTTGCAGATCCCGCGCCACATCGCGAGAAACTCAATGTTATCGTGCACCTGGTTGCCGTAAAGCGTTGGCGCTCGAGTATCGACGAATGTGGCACGAATCCGGATGTATAACCCTTACGATTTGTTCATCTTGTGATTTTCACCCACGATTCGTAGAATTTTGAGCCGATACCGGACTCTTATTCGCTGACCGTGAAGATGCTATTTTTCAACATGCGGAATCGGGGATGTTTAGTTTGTGAAACAAATACGTTGTTTCAGTGTCACCCTCCCTCTGGGAGGGTCGGAGCCTAAGCGACGGGGAGGGCGCGGTTGTTGTGGCCTTCCCAAATGGAAAATACCAAAAACTGCACCCTCCCCAGCCACTCATTCCTCGTGTCTGACCCTCCCAGAGGGAGGGTGATTAATTAGCGAACCTCAATTCCTTAACCTTGCCCAACCCAGCCTCGGCTCAGCTGAACATGAATCCCAAACGAATCAGCATCCTTGGCGCGACGGGAAGCATCGGGCAGAGCACTCTCGATGTCGTGCGACAAGTTGATGGTCTTTCGGTTTACGCGATCTCCGGACATTCAAGGTTGGACTTGCTTGTTGAAGCCGCCAAAGAATTTCAGCCAAAGTACTTGGTCGCAACCTGTGAGCAGACGGCGAATTCGTTCGACTTCTCCGGACTGCCAGTCGGAACCGAAGTGCTGATCGGTCAGAACTACGTCGATGAAATTGCCACAGATCCGGAAGTTGATGTCGTCGTGGCGGCGATCGTTGGCGTCGCTGGCTTGCCCGGCACGATGGCAGCGGTGAAGGCTGGAAAGACGGTCGCATTGGCAAACAAAGAGACGCTTGTTGTGGCCGGGCAGTTGATCACGGATCTGGCCGCCAAAAGTGGCAGCAAAATTCTACCGGTCGACAGCGAGCACAGTGCGATCTTCCAAGCTCTGCAAGCAGGCAAACGGGGCGAAGTATCTCGACTTATTCTGACAGCCAGCGGCGGTCCGTTCCGAGATTTTTCGGCTCAGGACCTGAAAACCGTTACGGTCGAGCAAGCATTGGCGCATCCGACGTGGCGGATGGGTGATAAGATATCGATCGATTCGGCGACGATGATGAACAAGGCTCTGGAAGTCATCGAAGCTAGGTGGCTCTTTGGGTTGCCAGCTGACCAAATCGAAGTCGTTGTGCATCCTCAGTCGATCGTTCATTCGATGGTTGAATTTGTGGACCATTCGACGGTTGCTCAGTTGAGCCCGCCGGATATGCGGCTGCCAATTCAGTATGCCCTGTCGTGGCCGGATCGAATAGCCGGAGTCAGTCCAAAGCTCGATTTGAGTAAACCGCAAACGTTGGAGTTTATTCCTCCGGATGTGGAAAGGTTCCCAACGCTGACGTTGGGATTCGAAGTCGCAGCCAGAGGTGGGACATCAGGAGCAGTTTTAAATGCGGCGAACGAATCCGCGGTGGCTGCGTTTTTGAACAGAGAACTTTCGTTTACCGATATCGCATCAGCGTGCCGGCAAATTTTGGAACAACATGAATTTATCGCGAACCCGAATCTGGAGCAGCTTATGGCTTGCGACCAGTGGGCTCGCCAGGAGTTGAACAGGTGGATTTCAGTCTGATCGTTATTGCCGAAGGCAATTATTGGCTACAACTGGAAAATTGGTGGGCAATCATTCAGGTCGTGCTGGGCTTGGGATTTGTGATTTTCGTTCACGAACTGGGACACTTTTTGGTGGCCAAAGCTTGCGGTGTGAAGTGCGAAAAATTCTACGTTGGCTTCGATGTTCCAATCAAGATCTTCGGCCGTCAGATTTTGCCAGCGACGCTGTTCAAAAAACAGATTGGCGAAACAGAGTACGGCATTGGAATGGTCCCGTTCGGTGGCTACGTAAAGATGCTGGGACAGGATGATAATCCTGGGAACATTGAAAGAGAGATCCAGCGTTCTCGTGGTGAATCGGATGCCGATGGAAATGCTGAAGCTGCTGGCTACGTCGATCGCAATGAGCTTGATCCACGAAGCTATCGCGCCAAAACTGTGCCGCAGCGAATGGCGATCATTTCCGCGGGAGTCATTTTCAATCTTGCGTTTGCGGTTCTGTTTGCGGCGCTGGCGTTTCGAGCGGGCGTGGACTATGACCCGGCGTCGATCGGATCCGTTGTCGGCGGCGGACCGGGCTGGGAAGCGAATCTTGCCGGTGCGGAACTTTATCGGGTCGGCAAAGAGCCTGTTAATAAGGATCGCTATTTTTCTTGGGGCGATATGGCTCAGGAAATCATTTTCTCTGCCGATGAAGGGCCGGTTGAATTTGATCTGCAGCGTTATGGTTCCGATGAAAGGGAAGTCGTAGGAGTCACTGCACTCAAAGGGATCCGCCGCGATTTGCCGGATCTCCCGATGCTGGGTCTGGGGCCCAAGATGAGTCCAAAAGTTGGGTCTGATGACGCAATCCCGGGTAATCCGGCGATGGAAGCAAATCCGCCACTGAAGAAAGGCGACCTAATTCTTTCGGTCAACGGTGCCGAAGTTGATCGGGTGGCAGCGCTTCGTGAGCAGATGTTTATCAACTCGTCGAAGTCGATTGAAATGGTGGTTGAGCGAACTACGGGTGAAGCTGAAAGTGAGACAACAGAAAAGATCAAAGTTCGCATCGACGCAAATCCGGCTCGTGAAATCGGTTTTGGGATTGAGTGGGATGTTGTCTCCGGCGTTCAGGTCGGTTCTCCCGCTGCCGCTGCCGGATTCAAAAAGGGTGACTTGATCGAGTCCGTTGTCGGATTCGAAAATGTGAGTCCACTGACGTTCGATTTCGAAATGGGTCGCCACCTTCAAGATGGCGGCGGCGAAGTTGAATTTCTTGTCAAACGCGGCGGCGAAGATACTTCGGTTAAGGTCACACCCGTGCCATCGAAGTCGACTTCAACGGTTGGGTCGATGGGATTGTTGGCACTCGATTCGATTGGAATCGCGGTCAAGGTTTCCGACAAAGTTAGCCACATTTCTTCTGGCAGTGAGCTCGCGGCGGCTGGCGTGAAGAACGGCGACCAAATCGTTGGCGTAACGTACTTGCTTGCGGAAAAACACCGGAAGGAAGAATGGTTCAAGAAGATGCACGAGAAAGAAATCGATCTCGTAAGTAGCGGAACCAGCTTTGCTGAAATCTTCAAAATGGTTCAGCAATTCCCGGCTGGGACTGAATTCAAAATTGATTTCAAAAATGGAGAGACGGTCAAAACGGCGACGATCCAATCAAAGAAATCTGAACGTCACTTTTTGGCGACTCGAGGATTTTCGCTGACGAATTTGCAATGGCACTATCAATCGAAGACTTGGCAAGACGCGTTTAGTAACGGTGCGAGCCAAGTCAAAAATGATGCAGGACGTGTTTGGAAGTTTCTCCAAAAGTTGGTGACTGGAAAACTGTCGGTGACCAATATGGGTGGACCTGGAATGATTGCCGTTGCGGCGACTTCCGAAGCATCAGAAGGCACGGGGCGATTGTTGCTGTTTCTTACATTGCTGAGTGCAAACCTTGCGATCGTAAACTTCCTGCCGATTCCAGTACTTGATGGTGGCCACATGGTGTTCTTGGCTTATGAGGGACTGTTCCGCCGTCCGGTTAGCGAGAAGGTTGAGATACTATTAACCTACGGAGGACTGTTCTTTATTCTTGGCTTGATGATCTTTGTTTCGATCATGGATGTGAGCCGAATTTCGAAGCTGTTTTTCTAGAGGCGACGCCTACGGCTAGTAGTCCGTCTCAGCTTGGCTTTGGGTCGCCGATGAAGGTCATCACAACCCGAAGCGTGAGTTTTGAAGTTGCAGTGTACTTAGTCACGGAGTAACGGCATGAGCCACAACGCATGCCGTCCCTTCAGGACTAAGGAGATTTGCCCCAGCACTTACGTGCTCATCGTACCACACAAGTTTGTCGTTAAAAAAAATCAGGAGTCTGGTCCGAATGCTTCCCAAGCCATTGCGAGATCGTGAAGCCTCTGCATTCCGATCCAAAGTGTTTGGGGTCCGGGCTGTGTTTTCTTGCGAATGACGTAGCCGCCCAATGACGCAATCATGCGAATGATTTGATTGAGCGTTGGTGGTTGCTCAGGAAGAGGCTTTCGGTTGGTTGTCATGAAGACGGCCTTCCATTCACATGTCTCAAAGATCACTTCGCAACTCAAATCCGGACAGGTGCGTCCCAAGCGGCAAAGATACATAATCCTCCAAGCCACAATCGAATACACGGCCAAGCAGTTCAGAAGACGTGGCAACGTTTCAAACTGCCGTTCTTCAACACGACATCCGGTCTTGATCGTCTTGAAAAAGATCTCAATCTGCCAGCGAATGCAATACGCCTCAACGATCGTTTTAATTTGTTTCAAAGTTTCGATTGGCAGGCTGGTAATCAAGACCCATTGAATCGCATCGCACCCTTGGGGTGGATTTGTTTCTTCAACCACCACGATGTTCACTGTCACTTCGGGCAACTTGCGATCATGCCGCCATGGTGATCGAAGTGTGACGGTCGTTGCGCGAACTTCAACTCCGGCAATTCGTGCTTTGCGTGGCCTGCTACGCTTGCCAACTTTGACCGAACTCGACAGTTTCGCTGTGCGGGCGCTGACATCAACGGAACATTGGTAGAGACAGGGAGTCGCCTTGGCCTTGGTCAGCCAGTTGCTCTGATCGATTGTCGCTCGATTCTGGCAGGCTCGCACGAGCAAGTGAAGATTTTCGTTTTCGGTAGCGCGTGGTTCAGAGAATAGTTCGTAAATATCCGCTTCGCTGTCCCCGACGCAGACGCACGTTGTCTCGGGACATTGCTGGGCGACTTCTCGCGCCGCTCGCAGGCCTTCAATCCAACGCAAGCTTTCTTTATTTTCAATCGGCGTTACTTTGCGTTTCTTGCTTTTTTGGGCCCGGGTCAGTTTTGTTTCAATCTTGTCTCGCGCCCAACACTTGTGCCAAACCATCCCCAAAGGAACTCCATCGAGGTCGAAGCTTTGAAGGGGGTGGAAAAAGGCGCCTCGGCGAGATTCGCGGTCCATTGGGCCAGCGCCAACGACCTGCTGGCTTGGACGTGTCACGTCAACTTCTGAAGTGTCCTGTACCAATAACGCGAAATCACTTTGCTGGATCCGTTTGATGGTTGCATCGCGGTGAGGTGCAAGAATTTTTTCAGGCGTAACTTTTACGTTGTCAAAAAAACGATACGCTGCTTCCATTTCGGCACGACCGGTGGTGGCGCCAGGAATGCTCAGGTTGGGGTGAGCTCCGAATTTCTCAGCGATCTTTTCAAGTCGATGGCTCAAACGCCGATCGCCGAAGTTTGCATCTTCCACTTCTTCACTTAAAGAAACCAGCATTCAAAAACCCAATTCGAACCAATTCAGAACTGATTCAGCAGGTCCCTCAACTGAAAACGCAGCTGTGGTACGAAAACAAATCGACAGGGTTCAGGTCGCTATCAAAACCAAAATTCCGATCAAGACTTGTGTGGTACGATGAGCACTTACGTGCTGGGCTACCGCCTGCCGTCCCTTTGGGACTTACAGTGTGCAGCTTCAAAAAGCGTGAGCGAGGTGCTGCTGATTCCTCGCTTACGCTTCGTGTTAAGATTCAGATTTATGCCCACGGCCCAACCGCTGACGATTACGCCAAATCGACCAACGGAAAGTAAAGAAGAAAGGCGAACTTGCCTTGTCAAAAGTTGGACATCCATGTCCAGAAAAAACATCCCTAGGTTGGAAGGAATGGTGGATATTGAGTCTTCTTTCTTTAAGTCCCGTCTGGC
>CAZORS010000059.1:0-26123 GCA_964582025.1 uncultured Pirellulaceae bacterium
GGAGGGCGATGATTCCCAAACCCAACAAACAGTACCGATTTTGCAATCTGTAATCTTGGCGAACCAAAAATATTCTCTCCCGTATTACAACCTCCAAGGATGAACCGGAACAAATCGCAAGCAGCCCACTTAGGGCGATCGTGTTGATCGCTTTTTCTTTCCATGGCCTGGCGGATTGTAAGGATGACGCGGTCAAAAAACGAAAGCGTTTTTTTGACCGCGGGTTAAGCATGATTTATGTTTCTACGGCACCTTCGTTGTGTCGTACCCTGACCAGACTCTGGTTCCTGTTTGCTTCGCTCCCAAATTTCGTAGCGAGCAGGAGAGCCAAAGTCCCCTTGCAGATTGGCACACCGATGGAAAACAACTTGATGCTTCGTTCATTAAGGAACGCATTCGCTTCAGCAACTGCTCTGTTGCTCACAACGGCCCTTCTGGTTCCGTTGGCACCTGCATCAGCTCAATCGGTTATCGAAGTTTCTGACGCCGCACAGACGCTTGCAGAAGGCCGCGACCTAGAGAAAAACGGTCGCTGGGGAGACGCACTCGGACTCTATCAACAATTCCTCCGGGCCAATCCGGTGGACAAAAGTATTCAGCGACGACGCTCCGTCGCACGCTTGCACTTCGACCTAGAGCGACGTTACTCCGACAGCAGCTTCATTCGCACGATTCAAGAAGGCGAAACTTCTTCGGCCCTCAACGTTTACGCGGAAGTGCTTTCGAAAATTCAATCCTATTACGTCGACACACCAAACTGGTCGGAACTGGCGAGCTTCGGTTTGACCAGCCTCGAGATCGCGATGTTGGATCCGGAATTCCGCAAAGCCAATTTGCCCAACGCAACCGATGCTCAGATTCGTGATGTAATCTTGCAGACGCGAAAAGAACTCCAGTCAGCGACCGTTGACAACCGGCACGATGCCTATTCCGTCGCACATTCTACCGCAATGTCTCTTGAGCGTCGCATTGGCCTAGCAGGACAAGCAACCGTCTACGAATTCGTCTGCGGAGCTATCTCCGCTTTGGATCCTTATTCGGGCTTCATGTCGGCCAGCCAGTACGGTGAGTCGATGTCTCAGATCGAAGGCAACTTCGTCGGGCTTGGAGTCGAGCTACGTACAAACGACGATCACTTGCACATCGTCAGTGTGATCAAAGGCGGTTCAGCTGATGTTCATGGTTTGGTAAAAGACGACCAAATCATCGCAGTTAATGGGAAGGCTGTTAGCGCCATCGGCAGCGAGAAGGCTGCAGACCTGCTTCGCGGGCCAGAAAACTCAATGGTCGAGCTTACCGTTTCTCGAAATCAAGCTCATCAAACACTTCAGCTGGAGCGACGTCGCATCGATATCCCAAGCGTTGAAAATGTGAGCATCGTTGATGCCGATACGGGCGTTGGCTACATTCGCTTGACCAACTTCCAGAAGACCACACCGCGCGATTTTGATGCCGCGTTGTGGAAACTTCATCGACAAGGCATGCGTTCTTTGATCGTTGATGTTCGAGGCAACCCGGGAGGCTTGCTGCAGGCTTCGGTGGACATTGCCGACAAGTTCGTGAATGAAGGTGTGATCGTTTCGACGCGGGGACGCAACCCAATGGAAGATTACACACACAAGGCTAACGTGGCGAGCACTTGGCGAATGCCGTTGATCGTTCTGATCGATCAAAACTCAGCCAGTGCCAGCGAAATTTTTGCTGCCGCGATTCGCGATCACAAGCGAGGCATCATTGTCGGCGAGCAGAGTTACGGCAAAGGGAGCGTTCAAGGAATCTTCCCGCTGAACATTTCTGGCGGCGGAGTTCGTTTGACGACTGCAAAGTTTTACTCGCCTCACGGCAACGCGATCAGTGAAGTCGGCGTCAGTGCTGACGTGCTTGTTCACGAAGTCGCCAAAGCAGACGGCTTGGCAAACACAAACGAGGAAGATACTGGAATGCGTCTGGGAATCTTGGAAGCAAAAAAACTCGTTTCTAGATCCGAGAGACCGCGACAGCCAGTCATAGGTCAAGCTCCAGCGACGAACGTCAGTTTCTCTGGCCGATAGATTTTGACGAACTTACCAGACATCCAATTGCATGAATTAGCCCAGCGGGCGACACAGCCATTGCCGGTGTCGTCAGGCACCGGACTCGGGTCCCGACTAAACATTCAAGGCCGGAGGCCGACACAGAGCAAACGGATTGAATCAACATTCAGTTCAAATTTCCTTGAGAAAGCCAACTCATGGCCGCTCATCAGCAGCTTCTCTACCACATTGTTTTCAGCACCAAGAGCCGCAAACCTCTCCTACAGCAAGACGATTTTCGCCAAGACACATGGAGCTATATGGCAGGCATCGTCAAAAATCTCGATGGCTTTGCTTTGAACATCGGCGGCTATCATGACCATGCTCATCTACTCGTCAGAATTCCTGCAAAAATTGCTGTGGCAGATTTCGTTGGCAAAGTAAAAGCCAACACCAGCAAACATATCAATGAAACCTCTGCAACTAATTCGAACTTCCACTGGCAAGATGGATATGGTGCTTTCACTGTCAGTCCCTCAAACAAGATTCAGGTTGCCAATTACATTGAAAATCAAATGGAACATCACAAGCAGCTTTCATTCAAAGATGAATTCTTGATGCTGCTTGAGAAGCATGAAATTGAGTTTCAATCGGAATACTTGTGGGAGTGACTTTCTGTGTCGCCCGCTGGGCTTTGTTTTGCGATGTGATTCGGCCCGGTGCCTTACGACACCGGCAATGGCTGTTTCGCCCTCCGGGCTACGTCACCGGTGCCTTCAAATATTCCAAGTCCTTTCAAATCCAAACACCCATTTCACTTTCGCGAATTCCCGATACCATTTGGAAAATCAGTCCAACGGTAGCTAAAGCGAATGTCCGAATTCCCTGAATTCCAAAATCTGCTCAATCGAACTCCTGAAGAACGCGATCAGGAATTTCAACGACATGGGCGTTTAAAGCATCTTATCTTTGGCAGCCAACTCACCCCAGATCTCCTCGATCGGCTCTGTCGCAGTGCCGACATGATCCGGCGGCTGGCTCGCGACCGCGAAGGCAACGCGGAGCTACGTAACCTGTTGCCGAATCGTCGAGCGATGCTGTACTTCACTCAGCCGTCGACGCGCACGTTTCTCTCGTTCATGGCAGCCTGCCAAATTTTGGGGATCACTTGCAACGAAGTTCGCGATCCTAAAATGTCTTCGGAAGTCAAACGCGAATCCAGAACCGATTCCGTTCGCATGTTCAGCAGCTACTTCGACGTGATCATCATGCGTTCACAGATGGCAAACCTTGCCGAAGTCTGTGCTTACATGATGAATGACCTCGAAGGAACCGACCGCCGCAGCGTTCCGATCATCAACGCCGGCGCTGGAAGCGACGAACACCCAACTCAAGCCCTGCTGGACATGTACACCATCCTGCGAACATTTGACTTCGATGAAAATTCTCTATCGCGACCATCGAGGCTCGCCAGTTTACAAAACGAATACCCAAGCCTGACAACGGGAGCCGCAAACAAAACTTACGCTTTCTGCGGCGACATCAAACGCGGCCGAACCGTGCGATCATTGGCAACCGTGCTGTCTCAGTACCACAACGTGACGATGTACTTCATCACGCCGCCTCACGACCAGTTGCGAATCGATGATGACCTGCGTTCGCTTTTGGAAACCGCTGGCGTGACGGTGAAAGAGTTCGAATCTCTCGAGGAGACGGTCGAAGGTCAGCCGATTTTGGAAAAGATCGACTGTCTCTATATGACTCGAATTCAGCGTGAACACAACTCGAACGAGACCGAAGCAGAAATCGATTCGATCGATCTTTCGCCGTTCAAGCTAAGCGTCGAACGAGTTGCGAAAATGAAATCGTTTGCTCCGATCCTTCATCCGTTCCCTCGTGATAGCATCGTCGGCGAGATTCCTACTGAAATCGATTCGGATCCGCGAGCAATGTATTTTCGCCAGGCTCGAAACGGCATGTGGGCTCGGGCCGCACTGCTAGTGCACTTGTTCGATGTCAACGAATCGCTAATGGACGCTCACGTGAGGCTGTTCCCCGCGGCCGTACGCTCTGCTAGCTCCCCAAGCAGACGTTAATTCGGATACGTTCCAAATCGACTTGCTCAGAGAATGGCAATTCTCTAATCTCCCGCACCTTATACGTATTTCTCTCGTCCGAGTGCGATGATGCGCAAGCCCAAATTAGCCAATCAAGATTCAGCGGCCCGACACTCTAGTAGTGTTCACTACTTTGCAATAGTAGTGATGATCCTGACAGCCTGTTCGATCGCGATGTCCGGATGCTCCAAGTTCCGATTCCAGGAACCAGCCATCTTCAACCCCGAGCCGCAGCCGCAATCGCTGACTCAACGGCAGCAACTTTCTGTCGAAGAAGCTCTGGCCAAACAGGACGCGCAAAGGCTGGCCGCTCAAGAAGAAGCAGAAGCAGCAGCAATCGCAGAGGCTAAAATTGAATCTGAACTCGCCAACACAGAAAACGAAACTGATCCGTCGGCAATTCCCGAAACTGATCTTGAGACTCAACAGCAAGACATTGTCGCCGAGGCGGCTCAACGAAATAGCTTCCAAGAAGCAATGATGCAAGTGGCTCAGGTAAGTTACGAATCGGAAATTGACGAAACGGAAGACGACCAACCGGTGGACATCGATTCGCCAGAAGTTGGGCTCGCCACCGAAACCGTGGACGACAGCGTCCGCTTGTTCGCAAACGCCGATGACTTCGAAGGCGTGCCGGTAAATTTTGCTCGCGACGAACTCGACTTTTCGCAAGCCAATCTCCTTCGACCAAGCACAGAAGCTCCAACTGCAGAACAACTTGCACCTTCTGACGAAGGGGAACAAGAAGTCACCGAAGAAGTTGCTGCTTCGAATTTTGGCAACGCCGAGTCTTTGCGCCTTCCTCTACAGCCAATGCTGTTTAACCCAGAAACTCGAACGACGAAATCCATTTACGAAGGCACGCTGCGACCTTTAAAACCAACCACCCAAGACTTCGAAACAGAAGCAGTGATTGCCAAAGCAAGCGTCGACACCGAATCGACAGAAGATTCGATCGAAACATCGAATGCCTTGGAAACGCTCACACCGCTAAGGACTCGGCAATCCATCACGCTCGAAAATCGTTTCTCGGATGCGATCACGTCGAGTTCCTCCAACTCGCGTATCCTTCGTCCTCTTGAGCCAACTGAATCTAACAATTTCCAACCACCTAAAATCGAATCGCCGATCGAAGTAGCAAAGCCAGAGCCGATCATCGAATCCGCAGAGATTTTCGTAATCGACGCACCAATCAAAGTAACCGCTGAAGAACCGCAGGTCGCGAAAGTGCAACTTGAACCGATGCCCGTCGAGGCAAATGTTCCTCGCCAGCCTGTGGTTGACGCGTCGCTGTCAAACTCCACCGCCAACTATCTACAGCCCAAAACAGTCGTCCCAGCCGAAGTCTTTGAGGACGCGATTGTCGTTGCTGAGGACTTGCAACGTGAACTTACGGCGACCGTAATCCCAAGCGAATCCGATCAGGAAAACAACGACTTTAAAGTACAGGCCGTTTCTAACACGACGGTCACGAGTGTTTGTAACGGATGTGGCTCAGAGACCTGTTCAGGTTGCGATGCCGATCATGCCGATCGTGGAGAGCCGATGTTCTCAAACAATGACTTCGCTGCTCCGACGATCCCTGACGGTGACAAGGTCGTTCCGATGGTGATCCCACCGGCAACCGTTCCAGTGGCTCAACCTGAAGAAATGTTGCCCGCGTCTTCCGAGTTTGGAGACCCGGTCAACCTAACGGCGCCGCCAGAAACAGATTCCTCGATCAATCACATTGCTGCATTGCCAATCGTCGGTGGAACGCAGCCGGCTAGAGCCAGCAATGTGCCACCCGTTGGGATTTCAACGCTGATGGAGCTCAATGCCGTTACGTGGAAATCGCGACTTGACGAAGCCATCGAACTTGCAGAGGTTCGTTTGAACCGAATGAAAACACCATCTGATTCCGGTCGTGTCAATCTACGATTGCTGAAAGCACTTCGCGGTCAGATGGAGCAAATGGAAAACTCTACCGCAACCGTTGAACATTCTAAAAACGAATCGCAATACTGGCAGCATCAACTCGAAGCCATTACGACGATGCTGCAAACTCCGGGCGGCGACAGTCAAGCAGTCACTGACTACAACCGTCATCAAGCTGCCCACGAAACTTTGGAACACTTGAGACATGCCGTTTCACAATTGGAGTCGATTGCGAGCCTCAAGGTTACTTCTGGCCAGTTCTGTACAGCGATTTCTGGCTTTGGAAAGTTCCGCACGTTTCCCACGAACACGTTTTCGCCCGGCCAAAAAATGTTGATCTATTGTGAAGTAGAAAACTACACTTCGTCCGAAAACCAATCGGTGACCGGAACCGAATTCAGGACAAGATTGAAAGGCAGTTTTGCAATCTACGATGCGGACGGGAATGTTGTCCAACAAGCCGAGTTCCCTTCGGTTGATGACGTTGCTCGCAAACACCGTCGCGATTTCTACATGTACATGCCAGTCACGCTGGGTGACCTTCAGAGCGGCGAGTATGTATTGCATGCTTTGGTAGAAGATATCTATGGCAACAAAACCGCGTCACTGGATCCTCCGTTGAAGTTCTCCGTGAAGTAGCAATTGGCGTCAAAGCGAGCTCGTAATTGTAGTCTTGCATGTCAGTCAGAAGCTGCCTCAGCGCAAAACATTCCTTTTAGGGATTAACTACGAACAACATGCGGTTTGATTCGGAAAGTTCGAGTTAAAAATTGCTCGAGCGGCATCGTAGGATCTGCGATTGCGTGATGTTAAAGTTTGACGGTTCTGGCGATCGCTGGGTTTGTGCCGTGAAGTGTTGGCAAACTAAGCCGGTTGCAATGTTCGAGTCGATAGATCTCGAAGTATCGAGTGATCGTTTTCGAGATCATCGAAAAAGCGCCAGAACTATGCCGTCGGACTGGTAACGTGCCTGTAATCATCCTCTCCCTGATTCTGATCGCTGTGACTTGGGCGATTGTATTGCTAAAGTCCAATGGTTTGGGCGATGCGTTAAAAAAACTCAACCCATTGCACCTCTTGGCTGCCGGGATTGTTGTCGTTGGTTCCGTTTTCGGCCACGACTTCTTTAATGTTTCCGCTGGGCCGATTCCAATCACGCTCGACCGAATCATGTTCGGTGCATTGCTGGCTCTCGCTGGATGGAGCTGGCTGTTGAATCGCGAAGATCTGCGGCCGATCAATCGATTGGATGTCGCGATGCTGGGAGTTATGGCGATTCTGTTCTACAGTACGATCACTCACGACTACAAATTTGAGAATAACTTGCCACTGTCGCGATTATTGTTCTTCAACTTCATTCCTTTTGGCGTCTACGCAGTCGTTAGAACGGCGAAAATGAGTCAATCTGATTTGGCAATGTATTCGATTGTGTTGGCAAGTTTTGCAGTCTATTTGGCTCTGACCGGCATCGCCGAACTGAAACAGTTTCACGCGATCGTCTTTCCAAGATACATTGTTGAATCCAGCAACCTCGAATTCTTTGGCCGCGGTCGGGGACCGTTCTTGAATCCCGTTTCCAACGGAGTCTTCCAAATAGTCGGGCTCTGCTGTCTATGGGTTTGGTGGCCAAAATCCAATTCGCGGGTTCGTGCGTTGATCGTAATCGCTTCGCTGATCATCGTTGTTGGAGTTTACGCTACGTTGACTCGCAGCGTCTGGTTGGCCCTGATCGTCGTTGCCGGCACAGCGATCTGGGTACCGGCCCCGCAAGCCAGAAAAGGTGGACTGGTCGTTGCAGCAACGCTTGCCACGATTCTGCTCTTCCCCGTGCTCGGAGACAAGCTCATGTCGTTCAAGCGCGACAAGAACGTAACCGTTTCGGAAATGACTGAATCTGCTCAACTTCGACCGTTATTCCTTACCGTCGCGATGCGAATGTTCAAGGATCGCCCTTTGCTTGGATGCGGGTTTGGGCAGTATCGACAGGCAAAATATCCTTATCTTCAGGACGCCTACACAGGAAAGCCTCTGACAAAAACAAAGGCGTATCTGCAGCACAACGTGTTCCTAGCGTATCTGACCGAGATGGGTCTGTTTGGTCTGGCAGCGCTGACCGTGATGCTGGGAGTGATGGGAAGATACGCTTGGCAAGGATGGGCTGATCAAAAGAAACCGTTGATGCACAGGCAGTTTGGATTGCTACTCGCTGCGTCACTGGCGGCATACTGTATCAACGGCATGTTTCACGACACGTCGATTATGCCGATGCTCAACATGTTGGTATTTGTGTTCGCAGCCATCGTGAACAACATTCACTCGACGCCTAGCTTAGTGCCAGAAGTCGCAGCCACTCGGTCTACCACAACTCCCACGCACCGGTCATCACAACATGGATACCCAGTAGCAAATTAGTCACCATGTGTGCCAAGACACAATTCCAGATACTCTTGGTGCGAATCATCAGCCACGTCACGAGGCTGAACCAGACGACTGCTGCAACAATCTCAGGGTGAGTCAAAACGCTACAAACCGTTGGGGCAATGATTGCTTGCCACCCGAGGCTATCAAAGCGAACTGACTTGAGATCAACGTCTTCGATCCAGCGAACGAGAAAACCTCGCAGGAACAACTCTTCTGCAACGGGCACAACTAGCGCCAACGTTGTGAATCGCATCATCAAGAAAATGTTTCTTCGGGAGCTGTCGCCGATTTCTTCAAACGGATTGAACGCAGTCCGCGTCGGCCAAAATTCCTGAAGGCCGAAAAGTGACAGAAACTGACGCTCAGGATGCAGACTGCAAATCCCAACCCACAGCACATACCCGATGATCCCAACCACGACCGCCAAAATGGAAACGCGAAACTTGAAGTGCTGTAGCCAAGTCCGAAAAAAGAAGGCAAAAAGTGCCAAGGCCACCAGAATCTGGACGGCAACGGTCACCGTGTACGCTGTCGCTTCAGAAGTGTCGCTGCTATCAAAAAACCGGGCGACGACAGCCTGAACCAGCATGTGAGCCACCATCGGCGCCACAAAAGCCGCCGTATGCAGCCAAGGCCATCGCTCGAATAGTTTAGAAATACCAGTTGTCCGCGGATTTGTCATGTTGGCTCAATGTAATTGCGATCATCTATAATGGACAGTGTGCGGTTTGGCATTTGTTGCACGGCGTGCAGTTTTGCATTTGTTGCACGGTGTGCAGTCATCTCAATATGGATTAGCGACATGAATTTTCGAACCACTTTGATCTATTCGATTGCCTTGGTCCTAGTAATGACTTCGGCATCTTTTGTGGAAGCTCAAAGCAAAGAAAACCCCAAGCTCACGCGAGCTCGGGAGTACATGGTTGAGACAGCCGTCCGTCAAGCCGGCGTGACCGACGAGCGTGTTCTCAGTGCGATGCTGGCAACGCGGCGACACGAATTCGTTCCCCGTAAAGTATTCAATCGAGCCTACCTCGACGCCGGCGTGCCGATCGGATCAGCTCAAACAATCTCGTCGCCATTCATCGTGGCCTACATGACTCAGATGCTTGACCCCAAGCCAACGGATCGCGTACTGGAAATTGGAACCGGCAGCGGCTACCAAGCGGCGATCCTTAGCCCATTGGTCAAAGAAGTCTACTCAATCGAAATCGTGGAAGCATTGGGGACTCGAGCTGCCAAAGTACTCAAGAAGCTTAAATATAAAAATGTGTTCACCAAAATCGGTGACGGCTACAAAGGCTGGGTGGAGCATGCTCCGTTCGACAAAGTCATCGTCACTTGTTCGCCTGAGAATGTTCCACAACCGCTGGTAGACCAACTCAAAGAAGGTGGCCTGTTGATCGTGCCGATGGGGCAGCGTCATCAACAGACGCTCTACTTGATGATTAAGAAAGATGGAAAACTGCAAACCGAAGCACTCCGCCCTACTCTATTCGTTCCGATGACCGGAGCTGCCGAAGATGCCAGAAAAGTAAAACCGGATCCCTCGAAACCTGAATTGCTGAACTTTGATTTCGAGGAAGGACTTGACGAAAAAGGGTTCGTCAAAGGATGGTACTACCAGCGAAGACTGGAACTGATTTCTGCCGATGAGGCCCCGTCTGGAGAGCACTTCGTTCAGTTCTCCAATGATGTCCCTGGCCAGCATGCTCATGTCATGCAAGGCTTTGCGATCGACGGACGCCAAGTCAGTTCGATCGATTTCGAAGCCCAAATCGCGGTCGAAAACATAACGAAAGGAATCTACAACGAGGACATTCCAGTTGCGATGGTTAGCTTTTATGACAAAAACCGTCGGCACCTTAAAGACACCGTCCTCGATCCGCTGGCGACCAACAAAGGTTGGCACAAGCTGGAGATCAAATCCGTGCGAGTGCCAATCGCAACGAAGGACGCCATCGTCCGGATCGGGCTTTTTGGAGCTACGGGCGTTGCCAAGTTCGATGCCGTGAAACTGACGGCCAGCAAAAAAGGCAAATAAACTTCAACGTCAGAGCAGGCAACCGCTTTAGCTGGGCTACTTTTTGAGGAAGAAAGAACTCAACAGCATCAGCACCCCTGTGCCTGCAACCGCCCAGCAAACCCAAGCAACATTTTGAAAGATCCCTGCCTTAATGTTTTGCGTCCGGTAAGGAACCTCCCTGTACTCCAGCTGAAAACTCTCGTCGCAGGCACCAAGTGCGATGCCGTAGATTTCCGCCGGCGGGGCATCGTCGAGTAATTTAAGCTCTGCTTGGACAACTTCTTCGAGGTCGAAATCGACTCGATGACTTTTGGCATAGTCCTGAGCCAAGTATCCGCCAATGCCAGCAGAAACTGCCAGCAACAACCCGCCTGCGAATAACCAACCCTTAACCGGCGAACCTGACTTGGCACCTGCAGCATGTCCTTTGCGAGATTCTGGTGCATGTCCCTCGACCACAGGTAGCTTTTTGATATCGCCGAGTTTGGGAGCCGAAAAAGCCGAATCGCAACCGCTGCATGACATTTCTTGCCCAGCCTGAGTCGTCGTAAGCTCGACGACCTTGCCGCATTGCGGACATTGAAAACTGTATCGAACCGCCATTATTCAAGGTGTCCTTGCATCTATCAAAAAAAATGACCATTTGTGGTCCAATTGTTGCACCGTTCACAGTAGGCCAATTCATCCGAAATTCTAGCCTGCATCGGTCTGAAATCGAACCCGCAGTGACGCAAGATTGCCCTTCCACAAACGGACCGTCTGGTCGTCATGGTTCACCTTGACGAAAAGATCAGGGATTTGAGTCCGTTTGGTAGTTACGGTTGGCTCCTGAGTTCCGTTCAGGCCGGCTCTACTGACCACTCCAATCGAGTGATTGCACTAGGCAAACTTTGTGCCCAACTTGACCGCTCAATTCAAATCTCATTTGGAAAAAATAGGGGTCAACAACAGAAATGACTGGACCACTTAGCGACGTGAGTTAAAATTCGATAGCCGTTAACATCACTCACGCTGTTACAACAGCCAACCGGATTGTGCTCGTTCACCAATCCAGCCTTTCGAGTGTCTATGTCGACGAGCGATCCACGTGCAGAGGACCATCTGCACCAACAACGGAAATGCAAAACGTCACCACGTCAGGATAACTTGGCAACGGTGACGACGACTGGATTGTTCGGACGTTAGATGGGAAGACAACTGAGTACCTCTGCGCGAACAAACTCACCTGCACTGCGTATCACTGCTGGCTAAGGACTGCTGGTAGTGCGTTCCTTCAAAAGAACAAACTAAGTCAAACAAAATAGAAGTTTCGAATTGATGATGAGTTGTGGTTCCCTGGCGGAATCGGCAAGGTGTTGGAATCCAACAGACCCAAACCTTGGCCTAACATTTCGTCCCCAACTTTCATCTTCCACACAACCCAACCCCAGTACCGGCGGAGTTAAAATTGTACGATACCCTTATCGAAGAATTTAACGGCGAACAAACCAGAACACGCGTCCCAGACGATGGCATCCGAACTGCAATCGCGGAAGCGGATCCTGCTGCACCATCGAATGATGCAAGAGTCCAACCTGTCGCAGACCCCAAAGCTGGGACTAGCGGCATCGATGAATCCGAAGGCTGGTCTGATGATCCGGTCCGAATGTATCTGACACAGATGGGTGAGATTCCTTTGCTGACTCGTCAGGAAGAAATCATTCTGGCCAAACGCATTGAAGATACTCGTCGTCAGTTCCGCACACGTTTGCTGGAATCAGATTACGTCATCAAAGTCGCCTACAAAACGCTGGTCCGCGTTTATCGTGGCGAGCTTCCTTTCGATCGCACGGTCCAAGTTTCAGTAACGGATCGGCTTGAGAAAGAGCAGATCCTTGGCCGTATCGGGCACAACCTGAAGACAGTCGCGATCTTGCTGAAGCAAAACCGTCACGATTTCCTGACGGCTTACTCAAAGACCGCTTCGGCGAAGAAGCGACGCGAAGCTTGGGAGAATCTCGGTCGCAGACGTCGACGTTGCGTTCGTCTGATCGAAGAACTCGGTTTGCGTACTCAGCGAATCGAAAACCACATTCGCATGATCGAAGATTTCAGCTCGCGAGTTGATGAACTTCAGCAAAAGATTCAAAAGCACAAGAAGACGAAGAAGCCTGAAGAAGAGCGTGAAGCATGGGTTCAGGAAATGCGTGGCATCCTTCTCGCCTGCCAAGAAACGCCAAGCAGCCTTCGCAATCGCGTGCTGTACTTGCAACGGATCTACAGCAAGTATCAGAAAGCGAAACGTGAGCTTTCCGAAGGTAACCTTCGCCTAGTGGTTTCGATCGCCAAGAAGTATCGCAACCGTGGCCTCAGCTTCCTAGACTTAATCCAAGAAGGTAACGCTGGCTTGATGCGAGCCGTCGACAAATTCGAATACCGTCGTGGTTTCAAGTTCTGCACTTACGCCACATGGTGGATTCGCCAAGCGATCACTCGTGCCGTTGCGGACCAGAGCCGTACGATCCGGATTCCGGTTCACATGGTTGAGACAATGTCTCGCGTCCGTTCGGTTTCTCGTCAGCTGCTTCAGGAGCTCGGTCGTGAGCCAACACTCGAAGAAGTGGCTCGTCGCAGCGAAACAACCGTCGAAGAAGCACGTCGCGTATTGGCCATGAGCCGCTATCCGATCAGCCTCGATCGTCCGGTTGGAAACAGCGAAGACAGCCATTTCGGCGACCTTCTGCCCGACGGTGAAGCGGAAAGCCCATCGATTGGTGCCTCGCAGGAAATGCTCAAAGGCCGAATTCAGGATGTCCTGAAAACGCTGAGCTATCGCGAACGCGAGATCATCAAGCTTCGTTATGGATTAGGTGACGGCTACAGCTACACGCTGGAAGAAGTCGGTCACATCTTCAAGGTAACGCGAGAGCGTATCCGCCAGATCGAAGCCAAAGCCGTTCGCAAGCTGCAGCAACCAAGCCGCAGCCAGGAACTGGTCGGCTTCCTCGACTAAGTCGAGAGGTTGAAGCTCCTGCCGAGACAGACTATCAAAAGCTCGTCGTGAATTTCACGACGGGCTTTTTCCGTGCAGTGGTGCAGAGTGAGTCGCGACGCAAGTCTCGCCTGAGGCTTCTAACGACCAACTAACCATCCGACTTCAATTCGATGTAGAAATTCCTGTCTACTTCAAACGTTTCGATTTCTGATTCAAAATCGAATGTTTGTAGAGTCGCTGTTGGTGAAAGCTGAATCTGCTTTCCATTGATCGTCGCTCTCAGCGGAATTTCAAAACCGTCAACGACATCATCAAATTGATACGTCAGCGTCTTTCCATCGATGCTGTACTTCAGTACCGGAATGTCCGTTCCACGAAGATATTGATCAAAAACTTTGCTGAAGTCAAAACCAGCCTGTTCGCTTAGGTAATCCTCAACCTGTTGAGTCGTCACCGTCTGATGCCAAAACTTCCTGTTAAGCCCACGTAAAATCGCACGCCACTTTTCATCATCGTCCACAATGTGCCGCATCATGTGGATCATGTTGCCGCCTTTGTAGTACATGTCGCCGGAGCCCGAATTGTTCACGCCGTAGACGCCAATGATTGGACTTTCGTTTCTGACGTTTTTCCGACAGCCGATCACGTAATCTTCGGCCTCTTTCTTCGTGAAGTGATATTCAACGAACAGGTTCTCTGAATAGTTCGTGAAGCTCTCGTGAATCCACATGTCTGCGGCATCTTTCATCGAGATATTGTTTCCAAACCATTCGTGCCCGGATTCGTGGACGATGATGAAGTCGAACTTCATGCCTACGCCGGTGGCGCTCAGGTCCCGACCGCGATAGCCGTTCTTGAATCCGTTTCCATAAGTAACCGAACTCTGGTGCTCCATGCCCAGATAGGGAACCACGACCAGTTTGTAGCTGTCTTCGTAAAACGGATACTTCCCGAACCAGTGTTCGAACGCCTCAATCGTTCGCGGAGCCTCCTTGAAATGTTTCTCCGCCTTTTCGCGTTGATGAGCCAACACCCAATAGTCCAAATCGAGTTTACCGAACTCTCCTTCGTAAACATCTGAGAAGTTCACGTAGTTTCCGATGTTCACGTTCACGCCGTAGTTGTTGATCGGCTGAGTCACGGTCCAATGAAACGTCTTCGTTTTCCCATCGACGTCATGATCTGCCTTCGTCAGTCGCCCATTGGAAACGGCAGTTAAGTCTTCGGGGACGGTAATTCGAATCTGCATCCCGTCATCCGGTTCGTCATAACCGTGATCCTTACATGGCCACCAAATGCTCGCGCCGATCCCTTGGCACGATGTGGCGATAAAGTGTTTGCCCTGGTCATCGCGTTGCCATGAAAAGCCTCCGCTCCATGGAGGGTTCTTACTTTCGACAGGCGTGCCTTCGTAAGAAACTTTGATCTGGTCAGATTCCCCTTTATCAATCGGTTTGGCGAATTCAATCAAATGCACGTTGCCATTTCGTTTGAACTCTAATTCACCAGACGAATGCTCGACCTTGGTGATCTCCAACGGCCCTTGCAGATCGATCTGCATCGTTGAGCCGTCTTCAATCGCTTCGAAGCGGACAACGTTCGAACCCTTGATGGTTTTCTTTTCTGGATCGACCTGCAGCGAAAGCTTGTAGTGCTTCAAATCCCACCAAGCTCGCTCAGGAGTTATCGATCCTCTCAAGCGATCTTGCTCGGTAAATTTCTCATCTGCGTTCTCTTCCTGCCGTGGATCCGGCAAACGCAAGAAGAACTTGGTCAGCGACGATTCGAGCCCAATCGCATTTTCGCGTCGCTGTGCGAAAAGATTGTTCGTCTCATGTGGATCAGTGGCCAGGTCAAACAGCTGATTCGTCTTGTCACCTTGCATGTGCTGATGAATCTTGCCGTATCGCCCGGTCTTTCCGTCGAAGCACTTGATCAGCTTTTCGTTCCCGGCGATGCACCAGCGATACAGTAGCGACTTGGACGGGTCGTCGATGTTTGCGATGTCGTGAGCGAAAATTTCGCCGCATAGAGCTTCACGGTTGAGTGTTTCTCCACGAGCAACTGTCATCAAATCAAGCCCCGTCATCGCTTTGGGTTTTTCGATGCCCGCCGCCGCAAGAATCGTTGGCGCCAGATCGATGCTGCTGACCAGCGTCCGCTTGTCCAGCTTCGGAACGATCTTTTCTGGCCAGCGGATCATGATCGGAGTCCGCACGCCGTTATCTGATGGCGATTGTTTGCTTCCGGGAGCAAACTGTTTTTTCCAATCGGCAGGTACTTCTGACTGTTCCGTTCTTTGAATCCAGCCGTTGTCCGTCACATAGATCACGATCGTGTTCTCACGGAGTCCTTTCTGGTCAAGATGACCCAACAGTTGCCCACAAGTATCATCAAACCATTCGCACATCGCGTAGTATTTTTCCAGTGCTTTCGGGCGCCCGTCAGCCTGATACTTTTCCAACAGTCGCTTCGGCGGATTATGAGGCGTGTGGGGCAGAAACGGCGCGTACCAAATAAAGAACGGCTTCTCCTCAGCTTTCTCAATGAAGTCCTTTATTGGCTGAATTCCATGACGACCAATCTTCAATCCTTCGTCGCCATGTCGGCCACCGCGTTTCCGGTCACCGTGGGTCATACCGTGAGTGAAGCCACCGTCTTGGTAGGAGCCTTCCCACCACTTGCCGGTTTGCAAACTGAGGTAACCCTTTTTCGCCAATAGCTTCGGCAACGTATCAAGCGTTTCAATTTTCAAGTTCAGACGCTCAACAATCGCGGCTCGATCTGGAACTCCGGTCGCAGGATCATTGCCAGAAATGTGATGTTGAGTCGGATACAAACCGGTAATGATCGACGCCAACGAAGGACGACACAGGCTCGTCGGCACATAACCTCGCGTGAAAGTCAGACTCTGAGCAGCAAGCTTGTCCAAACTTGGAGTCTCGATATCTGGATGGCCCATGAATCCATAGTCCGTCCAAGCTTGATCGTCAGAGATGATCAAAACGATGTTGGGGAGCTTGTCATTTTCCGCAGCAAACGCAGGAAGAGCAAACAGAACGCAAATCAATACGGCGTGGCCAAGTCGGCCAATTTGGGACAGGGAAAACATGTCGTTCCTTTTACAGTTTCAGGTCAATGTACGTAATCATAACCCGAAGCGTAAGTTTTAAAGCTGCACTTTTTTAGTCGCGGAGCGACGGCAGGCTTTAGCCATGGACGTAAGTCCATGGATACCTACTCGTCAAAACCAGGAGTCACGAAGTGACGGCAGGAGTTTTTCATACCATCGCTTCGCGATTTAATTGTGTCAATGGAACGGTTTTCCACGGGTTAACACCCGTGGCTAATGCCTGCCGTTCCTCCGGAACTAAAATAGCAAGCGAAGTACGGCGACGTCGTACGTCCAGCGGACTGCCTTACAAACCCAGCTTGCGCGCTTCGCACTCGAACAGAAACTCGTAGACTTCAATGTGTCGCCGCGCGGAAAACACGTCCTTGCCCCACGTGTAGAGCCCATGATTCCGAATCAGAAAACCGTGCGAGATTTTTTCCGGTTCCGATTCGATCATCGCCTGAACTTCCTTCGCCAGAGCTGGGATATCCTGTGTGTTGTCGAAGATTGGAACCCAATGCGATGTCTCATGCGTTGGGATTCCCTCGAGTCCTTTCAACATTTCGTAGCCTTCGATCTCAAATCCGCCGGCACCGAAAAAGCGATCCGACAGCAACGTGCCCCAAACGCTATGTGTGTGCAAAATCGATCCGGCACTGATTGGTTCCGCCGCAAGCACCACGTGCAACATCGTTTCGGCAGATGACTTAGGCTGGTTCGGCTCAATCGGTTGCCCATCGCTGCCAAGATGAACAAAATCGCCGCGACCAAGCCGGCCTTTATCCTTACCACTTGCGGTGACAATCAACTCAACTGATTCACCCGGAATCACGGCACTGTAGTTGCTACTGGTTCCAACGGACCAGCCACGAGAATGGAAAAGCCGACCGCACTCTCGCAGCTGATCAATCACTTCTTCGAACCCGGCCAAGGGATGGCCAACCGGAAAATCCTGTTCCATCTCGCTCATGCCGTCACCTCACTTTCGCCGAACGGATTGTCGCTTGTCGGAGTCGGCATCCACTTACACATCCCAATCCCAAGGAAATACAACAACGTCAACGGCCCAGCCATCAACACCATGCTGATTGGATCCGCGGGCGTCAGCAGCATCGAAAGCACACTGATCGCCATCACGGCAATTCGCCATTTTTCGATGTAGGCCTCGATGCTGATCAGACCAATGCGATTCACGAAAAGCATCACCAACGGCAACTGGAACGCGATGCCGAATCCAAGCGGCAAAAACATCACGAAGCTCAGCCAATCATTGATCCGCATTTGTGGCGCGATGCCCATACTCTTGTTGAATGAAAACAGAAAATCCAGAACAGGTGCGAACACGAAGAAGAACGCCAGACAAACACCCGCGAAAAACAAAAACAAACTAATCGGTAGGAAGATGTAAACGTATTTTTGCTCGTGTGGATAAAGTCCCGCTGCGACGAAAGTCCACAGGAACCAAATGATCGCCGGCAACGCAATCAGCAAACCCGTAATCAGTCCAGCCTTGAGCCAGATCAGGAATCCGTCTGTTGTGGCCAAGGACTGTGGTTCGAAATCCAGCGGCATCCAGATCGGTAATTCTTCAAGTGCTCGCTTGAGCGGCGGAAGCTCATTCGAAAACAAGCCATGCACTAACGCCCGATTGAGCTGTCGGTTGGCGGACGAATCTTCACCATGTTCATTCAAGTAAGACTTCATCTTCGCCAGCGGCTTTTCCTCTTGGTCCGAAAATATTTTCGATAGAAAACCACTATCTGGCTCCGTAAGCTGTTCCGAAAATGCAGCATCAGAATTCAAATCCGAACCTGAGACTTCATTGAACGCTTCTACCAGCGATTGAATGTCGGTATCAGAAACGTCTGTCTTCGCGGCAACGCTTTCTACTTGCGATTGAATCGGCTTTGGCACACGTTTCCATACGGCCGTCAATCGCGCCGAATCGCTATTTTCATCCGTCGTCTGCTTCGACAACCGACCAGCCAATCGAACCAGTTTGTCCTGATCGAAATCGACGGCGGAAAACATATACGGATTCAATTCAACCTTCGATCCGATATCGGGGCTGATCGTTTGCAGCACTCGCAAAAGTTCGCCAGGATCGACAAGTGCTTTTTGGGGGATGTAGCCGGAGTCATCCATCCAAGGAGCCAAATCGGGAGAGACGTAACCCTTATCCTTGATCATCTGATCTTTCGCATCGACCAGATGATAGCTGTCGATCGCTCGCTTGAGCGGCACATTGAGTTGCTTGACGACGTCTTCGGCAAAGTAAAACCCGAAGCAGCAACCAATCGCCAACGCAATCAGGCTCTTCACCAACACCCAACGGAGCTCTTCCAGATGCTGCCCAAAGCTCATCCGGCTCTCTTCAAAAAGATCTTCGTCGCTCTGGCGGAAACTCATTCGGATTCAGGCTACTTTTGCTCGTGCGCAGAGTCAGTAGATTTAGAGGCAGTATATTAAGGCAATAAATTGACAGCGAGGTTCGGTTGGATCGTAACAGATGCCTACGATTGTCTCAATGAACGCTCACTCTTCGTCGCTCCATTCTACCTGGCAGAATCATGTACCCACTCCGCTTTGCACCAATTTTTCGACGATACATCTGGGGAGGGTTCGGGTTACGCGACCAGTTACTTAAAGCGACCGGAGACGAAACAGCTGCTGAAAGCTGGGAGATCGTCGATCACGGAGACGATCAGAGCATCGTTCTGTTTGGCGAGTTGAAAGGCAAAAGCCTGCGACAATTAATCGCTGATAGTGCCGACGATCTTTTGGGATCCAAACTGGCCAGCGAGTTGAATTCCGAATCCATTCCGACTCAGCTTCGAAATCGGTTCCCACTGTTGCTCAAATTTCTTGACGCGAATCGAGATCTATCCATTCAAGTCCACCCCGACGATACCTTCGGGGCAACGCTCTCACCGCCCGATCTTGGCAAGACGGAGGCCTGGATCGTGATGGACGCCAAACCAGGTGCGAAGATTTACGCGGGACTGAAAGAAGGCGTTACTGAAGCGGACTTCCGCGCGGCTGCCGCCAGCGGCGAAACACCATCAATAATGCACAGCTTCGAGCCGAAAGTCGGCGATTGCGTTTTCATCAAAGCGGGAACACAGCACGCGATCGGAGCCGGTTTGTTGATCGCTGAAATTCAACAGGCCAGCAACACAACGTTTCGGATCGACGATTGGGGCCGCGTCGACGCAGACGGCAACCCGCGTGATCTTCATATCGAACAAGGAATCGCCGCGACAGATTTTGCGCGAGGTCCCGTCCAAGCCGAAACTCCTGTGGCAAGTGACGAAGGAGAAACTTTGGTCAGTTGTGACAAGTTCACCATTGTTCGCCACCGCACGGATTCGCCCATCAACATCGGCGGCAACGGACGTTTTCGAATTTTGACTTTGATCAGCGGATCGTTGAACATCGCCGGCGATCCCGCCGATAGTCCGCTCCGCCGCGCAGAGACCGTACTACTGCCGGCATGTTTGAATGCAACGGAAGTCACTCCCGACGGCGAAACAGAATTCTTGGAAATCTGGGTTTGAGAATTCTCTCACCGTCCACCAAAAGGCAACACAACCGTGCAAGATGATCATTGAATTAGCGATCATACAAACCCAATCGTGCTTCAATCGTGCTAGCGGCTGAAGTGCATCAACGCCCGCGGCATGGCGTTTAACTCTCCTCAGGCGGATCATTCTAACACTGTATTCGCGTGATCGATCGCGAATTTCAATCAGCGAAGCCTACTTTCGTTCATGGTTTGCCGATGACGAAGTTGAAGTCCTTCAACTCGCAGCGGAATGTCATGAAGCCCAACAGAAAAAAACGGTTCCGCAAAAACAACTTCAACTCTTATGCCGCTTTGGAGCCCAGGAATTTACTCGCGTTGCTCGTCGTCACGACTGGCATCGACAACGGATTGAATGAAACCGATGGAGAGGTGAGTCTTCGCGAAGCGATCATTGCTGCCAACACAGACCAGCCTTATCTCGACGCACCAGCTGGCAACGGGTTAGATAAAATCATTTTTGATTCGAGCCTAGAAGGAGAAACGATCTCGCTGATTCGAGGCGAGGTGCTAATCGAATCAGAAATAACCATTGAAGGTCCGGCAGAAATTGATGCATTCGATCGAGGCCGGCACTTTCGCATTGAGACTCCGCATCAAGTCAATTTGAATTTGCTTGAGTTTGTAAATGGCGAAGAGACTCGCGGCGGCTCAATCCTCATTGCTGGAATGGGCAATGTTTCGATGAATGAAACTTCGTTCATCAACAATGAATCGACGGCGGGACCCGGCGGAGCAATCTACTTGAGCGGCGGTGGACGACTTGGAATGGCAAACGGCATTGTCGCTGGGAACGAAGCGAACAACTCCGAAAACTCCAACGCCGTCGGCAATGGAGGAGCAATTCATGTCGCGGGCGGCAGCTTCATAGCTTCCAACATGGCTTTCGTAAACAATGAAGCACAGCAAAACGGTGGCGCAGTTAATGTTGCAAGTGGATTCACCGCATTCTATGAGTCAAGATTTGATGGCTTCGGCGCAGAGGCACAATCAGGGGCTTTCATATCTCTGTCTGAAAATGCAACGTCACGTATCGTTGGAACGACTTTTGAAAACGGTACTGCAGAAATCGCAGGTGGAGCGATCGCCAACTTTGGAGGCGAACTGTTCGTTACCTCGTCATCGTTCATTGATAACGAAGCAACGCTACGTACCCCTGGTTCGTTTCGCTCAAAGGGGGGTGCGATCTTTTCGACTGGTCGATTGGTCATCGGAGCCAACGCGGTAAACCCTCTCAGTGGCTCGAACTTCGCGAACACAACCAATGAATTCCGTTTGAACACAGCGAATTCAGGCGGGGCAATCTTTCACAGCAACGACTCCATTGTCTTCGTTCGAGAAATCGACCAAATCGCGAACTTTGTCGATAACCGCGCCAACCTTGGAGGCGCGATCCGACTATACAGATCTACCGCACGTATTAACGAAGCTGTCTTCACTCAAAATATCGCAGAACTGTCTGGCGGAGCCATCTTTTCCACCGAAACCGATTTAGATGTGCGCAACCCGCGATTCACCGAAAACTACGCCGGCAGAAGTATCTCTAGCGGTCCCCTGTCTGTTCAAGTTGCTGGAGGAATGGGCGGTGCCATCGCCGCGAATGAATCTACATTGAACATCCTCGCAGACGGACTCGATTCGTATTTCAATTCGCAAGAAGTTTCGAGCCGCGGAGGAGCCATCGCTCTAAATAGAAGCGACTTGTTCGTGCGAGATGTAGAATTTTCTGACAATAGAATCTTCAAAGGATCCGAACTTATCGGCGAAACGGCAACCGCATCAGGAGGCGCAATTGATGCGGTGAATTCGGACATCAGACTTTCACAAGTCAGTTTTTCGCAAAACAGATCAATCGACCAAATCAGCGAAACTCGTCTTGGCGGAGCATTGTCGCTGCTGAACTCAACTGCCGACATCGCAGGAAGTTTCTTCTTTGGAAATAGTTCGTCTACTGGCGGAGCGATCTCAGCGAGAGTCGGAACAGATCTGACTCTCAGAGCGAATACGTTTTCATCAAATTCAGCCATACTGAGTGGCGGAGCTTTGGACGTTGATGAAAGAAGCACCGCTACCATCGTCCGCTCCAACTTTGGCGGCGATGCAAATCGCGTTTCACGTGGCGTCGGAGGAGCGATCGCGAACGCCGGAAGACTATCTATTAATTCTTCGGTTTTCACTCTCAACGTTGCCGACGAACCCGATCAACCGGACGGATTGGTAGCCGCTGGTGGTGCAATTTACAACTCTGGGGATGCAACCATTGATGCGACAACGTTCAGTGAGAACAGTGCGAGCAACGGAGGCGCGATTCACTCTGTCGGCCGCCTAAGAGTATTCAACACGGTGTTTCAAGCGAATCGTGTTCTGAGTTTCACATCTGCAGAAGGCGGCGCGCTCTATAGCGCTGGCGAGACGCAGCTTTCGAGCACCGTCTTCGTCTCCAATCTGGCTGAAGCTGGCGGGGCCCTCGCCGTCACGAGTGGTAAATTAATCGCTCGTAACATCACTTTCGGTGGAGAGCGCGAATCCGATGGAAACATCGCCATCGAACGTTCTTCTCGACCAACTGCCGGACGCGGCGGAGCCGTCTGGGTTGCCGGCGACGCAGAGGTCGTCTTTGGACGTACGACCTTTGAGAACAATACTGCTCGACGACACGGCGGCGCAATTGCAATCGACAGCGAGTCTGGGGATGCGAAAGTCCTGATTTTCGATCACTCCTTGTTCTCGAATAATTCAACGGTGGTCGTCGCAAACCCGTCAGTGGAGATTCAGACTGATGGCGGAGCAATCTTTGTCGGCGATGGTGAGCTGGATATTCGCAATTCCGAATTGAGCCAAAACAGTTCGTTTGGCAACGGTGGCGGCATCTACCTAGATGAGAATGCAGTTGCAACGATTCGATCGACCGAACTTCGTTCCAATTCGGCGGCTTTGATCGGTGGAGCCATACTCAATAGAGGAACACTGCGATTAGTCGACTCGCTGGCAGTTGAAAACACGGCTGAAGAATTTGGAGCAATTGCAGATATTGACATGGGAGTTTCAACGATTCTAAGGTCCGAATTTCGAGACAATCTGCCATAGTTTGGAACTTGCCTCACTTTATTTCGATTCCCGAACAAAGAACCTAGTCATCAACGAACCATGATCGTCATCAGCGGATTCATCATTGTCTCAGACGAAGTTCGCGAAGAATGCTTCGCGTGTTTGCGCGAACTCAAGAAAGTCACCATGGCTCAAGACGAGGGAGTTGTGGCGTATCGGATCGGCCTAGACATTGAAGATCCGAACCAAATCCACATCTATGAAGAATGGGAATCAACTGAAACTTTGAAAGCGCACGGTCAGAAACCGCATATGGACGCGTTCCGCGAATTGCGAAAGAAGCACAATCTGCAAACAAGTGGCTTCAGCCGTTGGCGTGCTGAAGAGCTCGGTGAGTTCTAATCTACAAAAAGAAAGTGGGCGACTGAGGCCCTCAGTCGCAATGGCTGAAGTCTCAGGGCCTGAGACAACTACTGAAAACGTCTCAGGGCCTGAGACGCCAACGATCACTCCGTTTGCTTGTCCCAGTCGGGCTCACGTTTCTCCAAGAACGCCGCGACGCCTTCCTGTGCCGCCGGAGTCGTTCGGGCTGCAGCCATATTTGCCGCTGCGATGCTTAGCTGTATGAAAAGTTGCTCGCCCACGGTCTCGGTCAAAAATTGCTTCGTCATCTGATGCGATTCCCGAGCTGCCGAAGCCGAGCGACTGACGATCTCCTGACTCTTCGCCCAAACGAAGTCTTCGCTCACAACTTCGTGAAAGATTCCAAGCTCCTTCGCCGTTGCGGCATCAATCGTCTCGCCAGCGAACAACACTCGCGAAGCCAAACCGGTGCCCAGCCGAAACGATAGCAATGGCATCGTTAAACCTGGACTCAAACCTCGAAGCGATTCAGGAATCGAAATCGTCGCCGACTCCGACGCAACCACCAGATCCGAAGCCAGCAACAACGTCAGGCCGCTTCCCACCACCGGTCCATTGGCCGCACAAACAATTGGCTTTGGATAACGCAACATGGTCTCAATTAATGAGCGAAACGAATTCACATCTTCATGCCATTGCTTCATCGCATCCGTGGCTTCAGAAGTTTCCTGCAATTGAATCAAATCAGTCCCAGAGCAAAATGTCTCTCCGATTCCGGTCAGAATGATGCCGCGAACGTTTCGTTCTTGATGGAAATCCTGAAACGCTTGCTCCAGCATCGAAATGATTTCGCGCGACAACGCGTTCCGCTTATCGGGCCGATTGATCAAAATCGTTCCGCTCGGGGGGTCCTTGCGAATTTGAACATTGTCAGAATTGGCGATCATAGTTTTAACGTGCTAATTGGGACCACAACGTAAACTTGGGCCGACCTATCCGATTGGGAGAACTATCTGTTCAGGATTCCTCGTGGAATGGATTTTCGAATCCTTGAAAGCAATCGAGCTGGTGACCACAATAGGCGTTCCTAAATTTTAGCAGACTTACCACCAGGCGAGACGTTATGGCAAAGCCAATTTTTCATTCCAGCATCGAAGGAGCTCAACACGGCGCAAAATCACTCGATGAGTTTCTTGCTTTCGCGAAAGCTTCCGGAGCCGGCGGAGCCCAGCCTTCGAACTACATGCTGCAAGCGTCGGACGATGGTGAATCATTCAAGTCAGCCAAAGAGATCAAAGACTGCTTCGAGAAACATGGTTTACACTTCGATGGCATTTCGGCGCACTGTCCTTTCTGGGTTCACACCAGTGCCTGGACGGGAACCAAAAGCGGCCACCCATTCATTCACGCCCAGAACCACGACAAATCTCCATCTGAGCTCGAGGCTTTCTACGAAGACTACCTTTTGAAGTTAATGGATCTGTCGGCCGAATGCGATATCAAAGTCATGCCAATGTTTTGGGGCGTGGCGTTCGGATGGGAAATGGCCACCGGATACCCTTGGGGATTCTGGACGGGTCCGGGATTCGACTTGATGGCTGAAGGCAAAGAACGCTTCGTCAACAAGACCGCCAAACTTCGCGCCCATGCAAACTCGCTGGGCATTTACTTGGCTCATGAGATTCACCCCGGAACGGCGGCCGCCTGTGCGGACGAGTTCCAAATGTTGGTCGACATTTGTGATGGCGACAAATGCCTGACTGTGAATGCGGATCCGTCTCACTGCTGGGAAGGCGAAGATTGGGAGACGCGTTTCAATAAAGTCGGCGATCGCGTTTACGGTTGCCACGTGAAGAACTACACGATTCACCACAGCGTTCCACTGCGAAAGATGGACGGCAACTGGCACAACCGTGCGATGCAGTTCACGGATCTGGCAACGGGTGATTTGAACATGACGCGTTACGCCGAAGTCATGATGAAAGTTGGCTATGCGAAACGATATTGCGACGTGATGGGAACCGAAACGGCTCCTCTGATCGTGGAAGCCGAAAGCAACTATCGCGATGGCGACAAAACCAGTGCCGATGGAATCGCTTGGGTACGAGACAACCTGTGCTTCGAAGTCCAAGAAGGCTCCTTCGAGGACGCGATGGGAGCGTAAAAGAAAGCGGAAAGTAAAGGGTTCAGTGTTCAGTCTCTGAGCCCTTTTTTACGCGCGGACGGTTTTCACTTAGTCGGCTACGCTTACTAAGTTTTGCTACCCTTGCGAAACAAAAGCACCAAGGCATAGACAATCAACGTGTAAGCTCCCAGCACGATGTTCAGGAGAAGGCCCTGCAACATGGTCGTCGTATAGTACCAACCAAACGCGATCGGCATCGAAGGAATTGGAGGTCGTTCCTTGCCGCCAATTCCCATTAAATCAATGCCGGAAAGTTCTGAAACCAGACCAACCGAAATCATCCCGCAAATCATGTCAACGAAAAAGCCAACCGGGAAAAGAATCGAGATGGCGACCCGGCTGATATAGCCCGTCTTGACTGC
>CAZORS010000060.1:0-25943 GCA_964582025.1 uncultured Pirellulaceae bacterium
GTCGCAGCTGTCCTTCGGCTCGATCCTCACCGCGACCGACGATCTCTTTCCCAAGGTCATAAAGTCCGTATCGCATCGCACGTTTTAAATTGCGGCAGAAGACTTTGGAAACGTCGTCAACGTTCAGAATCAATTTCGAGTTGTCAGAATGTTCGCTCATGTGTTTAGTACGCATTCATCCGTTCGACAATCACGGGAATGGAAATTCGAAACACGGCGAGTCCGAGCAGAAAAATTGGAATCGCCAAAACCGCCAAAATCATGCCCGGCAATACGAAGGGCGACTCCCCGAAGAGCGTCAGATCTCGAGCCCAAACTAACAGCGGCGCCGCCGGATTCAGCCACACCAACAGACTTGTATTCGGGTCTTTCTCCAGCATGTCCCCTGTGATGACGTAGATGATTGGCGTCGTCAGCATCCAAAACGGCATGGCGATGCCAATGAATCGATTCACATCCTGATAAAGGGACCCGATTGGCATGATCAACATACCCAAACCGGCCGCATACAAAATCATCAACAGAGCAATCGGCAGTGCCCAAAAAAGCGCAAAGTCTGGAGTGACTCCGTACCACAGAAATGCAGGAATCAAGAGCAACGATCGAATCGCAAAATCGAAAAGCACTTCTCCCAGCCCCACCAATAAGAGACTCTCTCGAGGAAAACGGAGCTTCGCAATCATGCCGCGATTCTGATTGATCACTTTCAACGGCATCTGGAAAGCATCGATGAACGTTTGCCACAAAATCATGCCAGTCAAAATGTAGACCGTCAGTGAGATCTCCATGTCGCCACCAAGCTCGAAGACTCCTTGATGTCGCAAGAACACCCAGACCGCTGTGTTGGCAATCGGCGGCAAGAAAGCCCAAAACAATCCGAGGAACGTTTGCCGGTAGAGGCCTCGCAAGTTTCGCAAGAACAGTCGCCAACCGAGTTCACGGCCTGACCAAAAATCCGTCGCGATGTTCTTGAACATTTCAATCGGATTCTTGATTTCCGATTGCGAGTTATAAATGGTTAGCTGATCGCTGGTTTGAATTTCCAACGTCGGCAGCACCTCGTTCTCGAGTGAGGAAGATTCTGGAGGTGTTTCAGTCACGTTGAAAGTGGAGGAGTTAAGAGTTGATTTCATTTACGCGATGCGAGACTGCATCGTAGCGTCGATCATTTGTGCTTTTCATAGAATTCGAAGACAGCATCTTCAGGATCGCCTATCGCCCACGAAAGTTCTTTTCTGGTTGCAGTGCAACTGGCTGACAGTTTCGATCCGTCTGGGTGATCAATTTTCATGTCCACTACATTTTTCTGGCCTTCGCGCCAAACCCAACTTCCATCGGCTGTGATCAACGTTTGGTCGGATCCGCCCTCGATGACGAAGCTAGGAACTCCCGCAACTTTGACCCAACCATTTCTGGTAAAAGCAAAAGTGCCTTTGCCGGTAGCACTGACCCAACTTCCGGCGAGCTCAGAGTTGTGTACTTGCCGTTCACCGCATCCGCAAAGAAGGCACGCAAGGATCAGTGAAATGAACGACAGCCTCTCTACCACAGTATCATCCTAGAAAATCGTAAACGCGTTTGAAATGCATCCCTCAATTCTAGCCTAATCGCGCGGACCTCCCCATGCGGCTTTGGCGGTTAACCTCTGACATCACTCTTCCTCTGATAGGTTCAGACGAGAGGGGAGTTTGGCTGTTGAGGCTGCAGTTGCTGGTGTTTTCCATTGGATAGCCTAAACATCCGCACCCTCCCCGTCGCTTACGCAACGGCAGTTCTTGTGTCGGCCTCCGGCGCTAAAGTAAGCGCCATTGGGCTACCGCCAAAATGGCTCATCCAGATCTCAACTTCTGGGCCTCTAGTGCTGCTCACTGAATGAGAACAAACTCGTCGGAGAGTTCTTTTCCTGATTGATCAACTCATTTGTGATCGCCGCCAACTGATGAAAGTTGTGAGGGCCTTCCGCGATAAAGCGAACTTTACCTTCGGAGTTGATGAACAGAACTGTTGGCAGCTTTTGTCCAGGAGCCAACTGATTCATCATCGAACGATTACCCATCGCTACGACGTACTCAACGCCATTGTCGTCGACAAAGTTCCGTACGACTTTCATTGACTTCCGTGGATCGTCTGGATTGTCCATGGAAACGCCGACTACATCGACGTTTCTTTCGCGGAACTTCTCATCAAGCTTGACGAAATGCGGGATCGCCTCTCGGCATGGCTGGCACCAAGTCGCCCACAAATCAAGGACGAGGATTCGACCGCGGAAATCTGAGTTGCGAATTCGTCCAGCTTCAATGTCGGCAACGTCAAACTTGAAATCAAACGCATTAAAGTTAGCGACTGATTCACGAGCCCATTTCTTCAGCTGCTTTTGGTAAGCCAAAAACTTGTTGCGGATCAAAGCGTCGACTTTTTCCGATTTGAGATCCTTCACGAACTGATTCTCATGCAGTTTCTCAAAACTGGTGAATCCTGCATCGAAGGCAACCTGCATCGCGGCGAAGGTCGCATCGGCATCCTTTCGAATCGCGCCAGCAATTGCCTTGCTCATCATCGGCTCTGCCAGCAGCGGAAGCGACTCCTGTGGAAAGCCGGGATTGCTCTTCAGGTTCGAAGCAACTTGTGATTGTGCAGCAAGGATCTTCGCTGCGATCTCTGGGTTGGATTCCGAGAGAGAATCGCCAAGCTTGCCGATGGCTGTCATGTAATGCCAAGAGAATTCAGCATCCTGAGTCCCGTCGGCGATCTTGGAGACTTCCAGTTCGTTGGCGGCTTTCAAAGCTTCGTTGAACAGAGAATTGCGGTGTCTTTGATCTGACATGTCTGCCATTTCGACGACCGCGACGATGAATTTGACTCCAAATTTCAAGTCACCAAGTGCGGAGGCACGTGCCTTCCGAGCGTTTGCAAGGGCTTCCTTGTAATGACCTTCAAGAGAAGCTTTCGTTGCTGCTGCCAAACTTTGGTCTGCAGTTTCAACGACGGTTTGAGAGTGTGCGGCTAGTGAGGGAATGAGAGCAAAAAGAATAAGTGTAGCGAAGATAGTTCGGCGTTTTCCGTATCGCATTTCGATTCCTGTGGTTCAACAAGATTGATGCACCAAGAACGGCTCAGGGAATCTACGCATGCACAGAAGGCGCTAAAAAACGCTTGGGAAGTGCGGCGGGGGTCTTCGTCCTGAAGGAGTCAAGGCAACATGATCACGGTGATTCTCCCCAGCTTCGCGGTTGGGTCTAGCAATCGCTCGCTGAAGGAAATTCCATCGAACAACAGCGTACCAATCATGGCCCAGTGGTCCAGTAGCCCACCGCGAAACTGTGACATATTACGCTCAATTTTGCGATCGTCAGCATTGGTCATCCTTTAGCTCACCATTGAGGTCACTTATCTTCCTTTGAATGCTTGCGCCGCCCTTCTATCACCAAATTTCCTTCTGTTTTGGGCAAACAAGAGCGAAGCAGCTCACTTAAGTCACATTTCCATTGGCTGGTGCGAAAGATCTTGCTAGTTTCCACGTCAAACCGGTGATTGGGCACATGGAGGCCCTTAAACTAGTAAGTCCAAGGATGGATCCAATGAAGAATGTTTTGCTTCGTTCTGCTGTATTGCTCGCGTTTACTGTCGTTTTCACCAACGCAAATTATGCGATTGGCCAGACACAGCCCGGTTTCGCTCCGGCTCCGGCGGCGGGAAGTCAAATTCAAGTTCAAGCTCAGACAGGCTTGCAAAAAGAAGCCGTCGCCAAGCAAAGTCCTTGGAAGCTCAGCAGTCGGATCCACTTAGAGAAGGGCACAACAAAAGGCTATTTGGTCGTGCAACTGGATCTCGCCGAAGGCTACCACGTTTATTCTATGAACCCGAAAGGTTCACCGTCGCCAACAATACTGACGGTTTCGCAATCAAACGATCTTCGTTTGGTCTCAAAGTTTGCTTCCGACAAAGCACCGATCGTTATCGAAAAAGATCCAGTTTTCGCTCAGCGAATCGAGAAGCATAAAGGACAAGTGCAATTCTTTGCGTCGATTGAGGTTCGCGAGGGAGTCGACTTACAGAAGCTGGTTCAGGAAATTCAGTTCAGCGGCCAAGTATGCTCTGAAAGTGCCTGTCAGCCGATTCGCAACAAAGCCGCAACGGCCAAGTTTTCGGGTTACTTCGAAGCGCCCAAGACGCGGAATGCCGCCAACGATCAAAAGCTCAAATGATCGCTTGTATGGCGTTCCAAATAATTGATTTTGTTTGCCGATTGGCGTGAACGAAACGGAAGTTGCTTACGTTTATTCCGAAGCTTTTAAATTGGTTTTCAAAAGGAGTTGGAAATGCGATCGTTTAACGTTGCGGTTTTCGTTTGCTGGCTAGTGCTATCCGTTGGCACTGCGGCAATGGGGCAGGAAGAACTCACGCCGCAAGAAGCTGACGACTTTCAAGGTCGGATCTCAGTTGGGTTAGGTTTGGCCGGATTCACTTCGACAACCGAATTTGTAATGGCTGATCAGCACGGCGTCACCTACGACGTCATGTCATTGCTCAAAAACCGGTCCGCGAGAGAACGAATCGGTGTGTCGGAAGAGTACTATGCTGAGCTATCTGATTTGCAAACTGAGCTGAAAACGAAAATGGATTCGATGACTGTCTCAGCAGCCTACGTCGAAGAAGAGAGAGACAAACTCAAAGCTCTGTTCCTTAAAACTGAAGCAGAATTGCGGCAGTCACTGAACGCGGAACAGTTTTCGATGCTTAAATTTGAAAGAGCCAGAAACGGAATCAAAATGGTAGGGCTAACCTACCTTGCTGATCCCGAAGTCGCGTCATCCCTCGGAATTACCGTCGAAACCGCCAAGTTGATTGGTAAACTTCGTAACAGCCATCGTCAACAAATGAAGACTTTGGAGCTTCGTTTTTTAAAAGAGGCCAATGAAAAGCTGATCAAATCACTAAGTGAATCCCAGCTGGAAAAAGTGGGGAATTTGCTCGATAAGGAGACTCGAAGGCAATTTCTAAAAGCCGATCTCTTCGCGAATGGGAAAGACTCACGTCGACAATCAAAACCGTGGTCCAAAAAGTACCTTTCTTCGATCGGATTGAAATCAGTCCAAAGAAAACTAGGTCTGTCACAAGGACAGCTTGAACAGGTTGGCCAGCTCGATGAACAGGATCCAGAGCTGGAAAAATCGATTGCCGACATTCTCACGCAGGAGCAGCTTCTAAAGCTGGACCAACGTGGAATACGCGCTGGGGCCAAGAAGCTTGGAACCGTGAACTTGATGACCGACGGTTTCCTTGGACAAAGACTGGCTCTATCTGATGAAGAGAAGGATCGGCTGTTCGATTTTGGAAAAGAGCTAAACGTGGAGTTAGCACGCCAATTGGAGCAGGCTTCTGAAGGCTGGGCAGTCAAAGTGTTAGGCTCTAGCGAGGACCAAGCCCAAAAGATGACCGCAGTCTTGCGTTTGTTTGGCGAGTGAATTCCTGTTGCGTGTTGTCACCAACTGTCTGATTCGATGTTGAGTTGGAGAGGCTTATCGCTGAAAACGCTGCGGAGAATGTACTCTCGACTACAGAATTCGCAGCGAATCACGGCTGAAAGCTGCTTGGTGAATCATGATGCCACTAAGAGTGCCTAAGGGTATCTAGGTCGCGATCGAAGGCTTACTAAATCCGTGATCATCAAGGTCGCCGTGGACCGTCACGCCTTCGCCAACGGTGAGTTAAGGAACAAGGATTTGGGGGCCGGAAATATCGTTTCCAAACTTCATTAAATTTTCTTGACAATGAGCTTAAGTCGTCAATAATGCTTGCGAACTGGCCACGGATGAACGGCCAGTCCCGGAATGGAATCTGGAACTCTCCTATCGTCTGGGTGGGATTGGGCAAACTGGAATGCTCACGAATTATCAATCACCTAGGCAACCCCTTAAAAACTTTCAAGGTCCATTTTATGTCTTCGCGTAAGCAAATTAATAACGTTTTCGAAGCGATTCTCGAGTACGGTCACGATGAGGATTTCGTGCCGCACGAAGGTGAGAAGTTTATTCCAACTGATGCTCCAGCAGGCAGTGCTGAGAAGATCGAAGCACTTCGTCAGCGAGTTCTCGACGGTCGCCCACTTTGGCACGGCGAAGATCGATGTGATTACACAGGCTTGACTGGCGCTATCCGTCCTCGCGAGTAAATCTCGACCGACAACTTGATAGACACAGCCCGCTCATCGCGGGCTTTTTTTATGCGCTCGTTGAATCTGTTGGGCCCGCACCTGCCAGCTATGTTCAAGCCGACGGGAAATTGTAAAATAATGGCGGTCTCTTCAAGGTCTTTTCGCCAGCGAAACCCAATCACCTTACCTGTCCGTTTTGTTTGGTTTCCACCAACCTATTCATTGGATGAATCGTGGCATCAATAGACAACTTGGAATCGAAATCTTGTTGGCAGCTGGCGATTGAGACTGCGCAGATTGGCGTTTGGGACAGTGACCTCGTTAACGAATCAGTTTTTTACTCTGATGAGTGGAAACGTATTCGTGGCCTCGAAAAAACTAGTCTTCGCGGTTCGATGGCTGAAGGTTCCGACCGGATTCACCCCGACGACAATGCCCGGCGACAGTCGCTTCTGGAAAAGCTCATTCTTGGCGAGACGGAACGTTACGAGTTTGAGCACCGCGTACGGCACAACAACGGCGACTGGATTCGGATTTTAGAAAAGGTTCAAGCGGTTCGAAACGCAGAGGGAATTCCAATTCGATTGATTGGTTGCGATTCTCTCTCCTCCGCGGCCGACGGCGACAACTGCCAAGCGTTCAGCGATTCGACCACCGACGATCTGTCGTTTGCCGAACTCGAACGCCAACACAGGATGATTAGATCGATCGCCGATAACACTTCCGACATCATTGGGTTCGCGACCCCAGATCGTGAGATTTTGTATTTGAATAGGACTGGCAGAGAAATGCTGCCGCAGATGAGGGAGTCCGCCAATAGAAAAGATTTTTTAAATGCCTATCCGAAATCGGCTCAAAAGTTGATCTTGGAAGAAGCCGTTCCCAAAGCGATCGAGAACGGAAGATGGAAGGGCGAGATTGACTTTTTGAGTAACGGAAAAGAAATACCGGTCTCACATGAATTAATTGCTCACAAGCGCCCTGATGGAACTCTAGAAGGCATCTCTACGATTACTCGCGATCTTTCTGAACGCAAAGCGGTTGAACTGGCGCTGTTGACTGCAAAGACTCGACTGGAGCGCGTCGCAAACAACATTCCGGGCACGATTTTCCAGTACGTGTTGCATCCTGACGGACGTCAATCGTGTCCTTATGCGAGTTCAAAAGCTCTGCAGATGTACGGTGCTACTCCGGCGGCAATTACAGAGAATATTGAATTGCTGTGGCGGTGGCTTCACCCCGAGGATATCAATGCCATTCGAGAGGCGGTTATTGAATCAGCCCGATGGCTTGAGACCTTTGATGTAGAATATCGAGTCTTGCCGCCTGGCGGATCGGAACGATGGTACCACGCGTTAAGCCACCCCGAACGACTTGAGGATGGTGACGTTGTTTGGCACGGCGTGGCAATGGATATTACCGAGCGGAAAGCGGCGCAGTTGGAACTGGAGGTCGCGAAGAACCAACATGAAAGTACCGCTGATAACGTTGCAGGGATGGTGTACCGATACACGGTTCACCCTGATGGAAAACACACCGTCCCCTACGCCACGAACGCGATCTCACAGTTGTTCGGAGTCACTGCTGAAGAAGTGTTCGATAGTGCAGAAGCACTTTGGCGTTGGCTCAATCCCGAAGATGCGTTGCGAGTACAAGAAGCTCTTACAATCTCCGCAAAAAATCTCTCGCGCTACTCCGAACAGTATGAAGTCAACCCGCCCGGAGAAGCGTCTCGCTGGTATCAATCGATCGGCATGCCAAAAAGGTTAGGCAACGGTTCAGTGACGTGGGATAGCGTCGTGATCAATATCACCGATCAGAAAAACGTTGAATTGGCCCTGCTAGAAACTCAGTCTCAATTCGAACGGATTGCAGAGAATATCCCTGGGGTTATCTATCGCGTCATTCAACATGCAGATGGAACCAAGTCCGCGACTCATGTCAGTTCACATTGCCGAGAACTCTTTGGAGTTGGACCCGAGGAATTAACAGCGGACCCCGATATGTTCTTCAATCTAGTTCATCCAGATGACGTTCGTTGTCTAGAAGAGAAGATGCAACAATCGGCAGAAACACTTCAACCTTTTAAGGCAGAGTATCGAGTCCAACTTCCGGAAAAAGGCCTCTGCTGGCGAGAGGACTATGGTCAACCGTTCCAACTTGAGAACGGGGATATGGTTTGGGACGGAGTGGTGCTCGACATCACGGATCGAAAATTGGCTGAGTTAGAAAACGACGAATTGGCTAAAGCAAAAAAGATGAAGGACGAATTTCTAGCCACGATGAGCCACGAACTTCGTACACCACTCAACGCAATCCTTGCGATGACTGAAGGATTGCAGCAAGGGGTTTTCGGGTTGGTGTCCGAAAAGCAATCTGATAGTCTGGCGATCGTCGAGCAAAGCGGACTGCATCTGCTTGAGCTGATCAATGAAGTTCTTGACCTCGCCAAAGTCGAATCCGGGCAAATGAAACTAGAATTTACCAGTGTCGAGGTAGCCAGACTGTGCGAATCCAGTCTCAGGTTGGTTTCGCAGCAGGCTGACCAAAAAAACATCCAATTGAATTTGCAAGTGCCATGGAACCTTCCATCGTTTCAAGCCGACGAAAAGAGATTGCGACAAACGCTGATCAATCTGCTTAGCAACGCGGTCAAGTTTACTCCCGAAGGTGGACGCGTCGACGTGGATGCTCGGCGACTTGAATCCAGCGAGGAGAGTTCTGAACCAATTCTTCGAATTTCAGTTACTGATACCGGAGTTGGAATCGCAACGGAAAGACTCTCTGATCTTTTCGAGCCGTTTGTTCAATTCGAAAGCTCTTTGAATCGCAGCTATCAAGGTACGGGACTAGGGTTGGCATTGGTCAAAAAATTCGTCGATCTGCATGGGGGTGACGTTAGCGTCACATCTGAGATCGGCACAGGCAGCTGTTTTACTGTCGATTTACCCTATCGAGATTCGTCTTTCGTTGCTGTTGATGCCTCAAAAATCGACTCGCGAGTGAAGAAGACGACGACATCAAGTGACGCGAAAATTGATCCACACAAAGGTGCCGGAATTTCAGTTCTGCTTGTCGAAGATAATGACAACATTGCAAAAGTGGTTTGTTTATTTTTGGAGTCAATAGGTTTCACGGTGACACGCGTTAACGAAGGAGAAGCGGCAATTGCTGAAGCTTGCAATCAACTGCCTGACGTAATTCTGATGGACATACAGATGCCGGTCATGGACGGCATAGAAGCCACCAAAAGGATTCGCGCAATTCCTGAGCTTCAGGAGACACCGATCATCGCCCTGACAGGATTGGCGATGCCGAACGACGAAGATCGTTGCATCGAAGCGGGAGCGAGCCTATTCATGAGCAAGCCATACCGCATAAAAGATTTAGCGGACAACATTATTAGCTTGAATTCGAACGCTAGTCGATTGGACTCCATTGCCTGAAAGTTCTCGGGCTTTTTGATAGTGCAGTGACTAATTTAATTGCTCTGCAAGCCTTGACACTATTTCGCGCGACGATGGTCGACTGTCAGGATCGTCAGCCGTTGTCAATTCAACAATCTCTGTCAATTGAAACGGAGCGTCGCGGCCATCCTTCTTGATCATGCACTTCATCGCGAAATCAACAACCTTCCCAAATGCAAACATGTCACTAGATGGACTGGCATTGAATTCGGGTGCGACAAAGCCGGCAGTTCCACCTCGCAATTTTCTGTTTGCTCCAGCAGCTTGCTGAGCGAATCCAAAATCGATTAGTTTCGCAACTCCACTGCAAACGATGATGTTGGCTGGCTTTAAGTCTCCATGAGTCACTCCTTTACCATGCAGGAACTCCAACGCCCTACAAGTCTGAAGCAACCAATCCAAAACTTCACTGGCGTCGGCACTGGTTTTAATTGCCTGCTTTAGGCTAACGCCATTTGCGTATTCCATCACGATGAACCAGCTGTCGTTGGGCAGTCGGCCGGCGTCGAGGAACTGAACAACGTTCGGGTGTTTTAATGAGGCGAGAAGTTTGGCTTCATTTAAGAACAATGCTTCTGCCGCGGAATTGCCCAGCCACGATTTTCGAAGTGCTTTTACGGCAACCAACAAGTTCGCTTTACGGTCGCGCGCCAAATACACTTTCCCAAAAGCGCCTGCGTCAATCATTTTCAACAGGTCGAAGTCGTCGTAGTTTGCATCAAATAGAGCGACATCAGGCCTCGAGCCAGCCGTCGTGCTCCCTCCATCAAAATAAAATTGGAGATTCATTGTCGACTCGTCGGCCAGCTTAGCCTTCAACATCTGAAGGATTCGGCGAACCGTCCTTTCTGAACGACCCGTCTGCTCGGCAATCTCAGCCAAGGTAAATCCAGCCAGTCGTCCTTTTGCGACTTGGGAAACAAGTGGCTTTTCATTGCGGACTAACGATTCCAGTAACTCCGCAAGCTTGTCCCCCGCGCCGTCGCGGCCATTATCGAGTTCCACTTCAACTGCTTGCTCCAGATGTGCATTCCGCTTCGCTGCATTGAAGTGTTCCACCTCACGCTTGAGGTGATTGATACAAATGGCCGCAAGCAATCGCCACAGATCGCCCTGCTTGTTCCAGAAGACTTCATCGCGGTCAGCTTTCGCAAAAAAGGCTTGAAACGCTGACTGCGTGATATCTTCAGGGTCGATCTTTGCCGCGAATTGCTTTCCGATTCGGGTCCTTGTCAACGCGAATAATCGCTGAGCGTATCGCGAATAGATCTCGAACGCAGCAGCATCGTCGCCCTCACGATATCGGTCCAGCAGGATTTTGGAAAAGTGGCTGTCCATTGAGGCTCAACCAACGCTCAAAAAATAATCAGAAATTGTGGCCACTTCGTTAAGCGGATCCGGAACAACGTTTGTACCACGATTTTATTCTAACTGGAGAGCCAAATGACTCATGTTGTTACGCGCAAATGCATTGGTTGCAAAGATATGGCTTGTGCGACTGTTTGCCCGATGGAATGCTTTCACATCGGACCTGAGATGCTGTACATCGATCCGGAGCCATGCATTGACTGTGAGGCCTGTGTTGTGGAATGTCCAGTCGAAGCCATTTTTCACGAGGACGATATCCCCGGAGAATTCGCTGGGGATACCGCCCTGAATGCTCAAATGGTATTGGTCCATCCGAATCAGACTGAAGTTTGAATACTAAACCTGACTGGTCGACGGCTTGGCCGATCCTTTGGTTTTTATTTTGGCTTTACCCATTGCCGCTGCTCTCGCCTTCTTGATTTCCGAAGGTGAGTCGCGTCGGTTATCGCGTTTAGGAGCGATTCCCGTTGTGAACTCAACAAGCCATTCCAATCTTCGCCAGAAGTGGACTCGTTCCAATACAGAGTTCACTTGCGACGTAAGTACGCAGTAGTATTGGTTGTGAGGTTGTTTGTGATGCATTGAATGTTGTCGTTGCATCTGAATCAAGCCGGAGTCTTTCATGAACGTTACGAACGGGCCAGTTTTTGACATGTGGTTCCAACGATGGACTTCGTTGGCAAATGAAGTCAGTAGCAGCGTCACGAACGTGAATAGATTTCCCAGCCCAATGCACCACAGAAGTCCAAACATTCCGGCACCCAATCCCCACTGCAGTATGTTCCGCGAGATGAACGTCCCTGTGCGAACCATCAGCTGCGGATCGACGTGATGCTCGATGTTGGGCTCGCAAATGAAACTGCCGATCAGCGGATAGTTTTCGAGGCAGTACGTGTCTTCCATCCAGTGAAATAAGCCGCTCAGAAAATCAGCGGACCACAAGCAAATGAAAAAGAAACCGATCGTTTTCAACACCATTGTTGTTCTCCCAGAATTTATCAAAGTTGATCATCCGTGACGCCAATTGGCTTAGCGGACGACCTTCTTAAAGCGAACTTGATGCCAAACCAAATTTTCTTCTGCAGATCTTTTGAATCTCGGTATTTACGTAGCCGTTCTGTTCGAGGTGAGCACGAATACGGATTCGTTGTACATCCAATGTCTCATCCACGTTCATTGGCTGCACTGTGTCAGGGAAGTGTCCTAGTTGGAATCGCTCAGCGGGAACAGCGGTGTTTCGGTTTCTGTGGGCAAATGAGTAGAATTGTCCGTTGCCACTTCTTGCCAAACAAAGCCACGCCATGCTCGACCGACGTCCGCCGAATTTCCGAACAATCGCTCTGCGAGTCACTTGTATCGTTGTCGCGCTGGTAGCGATTGGATCGCTGCTGCAGATTCAGCCGCAAGCAAATGCGGCTCAACTTCAGGACATTATTCCTAAGGAACTTCGGTCCGATCCTCTTTCAGCGAAAGATCACGAATTGGCAACAGGCTTGGCCGGGACGGTGTCTGCGTTTGAGTGGCTGGGGCCATTAGCGCCGATCGCTATTTCTCCGTTCTTTGGGTTGGCGTGCCTTTGCGGAATTAGTCAGTACGGAGGTGATTGGATGCCTGCGTTTGCAAGCGGCAATCCGGTTCTGCAAAATCCGGCTGTTCTTTGGGCGTTTGTGATTCTGACTGTCGTTACTTCATTGCCCCGTCTGACGAAAGTCAGTAAACCCGTTGGCCAGGCAATTGACCAACTGGAGGCTTGGTCGGGAATCATCGCCATCATCGTGATCCGCATTGCGTCGGCAGCTTCCGATCCGGCCAGTGATGCCACTGCGATGGCAGCGATGCCAGTTTACGAGTGCGGATTCTTTTCGATGTCGGCAGACGTTCTGTTTTCGATCGCGGCGATCATCAACATCGTCGTGATCAACACGGTTAAGTTCTTTTTCGAAGTCTCCGTTTGGTTGATGCCATTTCCATTCGTCGACGCGATGCTCGAAGCCGCGAACAAATCAGTTTGCGCTGCGTTGATGGCGGTTTACGTGTGGAGCCCGTTTTGGGCGACGATGTTGAATCTTGTGATCTTCATCGCCTGCTTCGCCGTATTCCGTTGGGTCAAGCGACAGGTGACTTACATGAGAAGCATCCTTTTTGATCCGGTTTGGACGATGGTGCAGAAGTCTTATGGTGAACCGAAAATAAATGAGCTGACCGTGTTCCCGCAGAAAGGTATTGGGCTGTTTGCCGCCAGAGAACAGTTAACGTTGGTAGATACAGGCGATTCTTGGGAACTTAGACAAACACGAATGCTGTTCCCGTCAAAGACACACGTGCTGCCTAAGTCTGAATTTCAAATGCAGATGCAAGGCGGCATGATTGTGAACAAAATCAATGTTGCCGGTGAGGAATCAGATGCGCTTTTGTTTACGCGTCGATTCAATGATCATCTGGATCAGCTGGCGGGATTGTTGGGAGTAGAAGTCGCGGTGAAGGAAGAAGCGAGATCATCGGTAAGCGATCTGGCGATGGGTGGCTAAGCGACTGATGCGACCTAGTTGGTCCGACAAAGCGGAATTGTAATGTAGACGGGCACCTTGCCCGTCGAAAACCAAGTCGGCCAACAGTGGCCAACCTACAAAACCACTAGCCTGATCTATCAACGAATGTCGACAAAACGCCCTTCAACAGCAGCCGCGGCCGCCATCGCAGGAGACACAAGATGAGTCAATCCTCCCCGGCCCTGACGTCCCTCGAAATTTCGATTGCTTGTCGAAGCACATCGCTGTCCGGGCTCAAGCTTGTCCGGATTCATCGCCAGACACATGCTGCAACCGGCTTCGCGCCATTCGAATCCGGCTTCTAGGAAGACCTTATCCAAGCCTTCTGCTTCAGCCTGTAGTTTCACTTGCCCGCTGCCCGGGACGACCATCGCATCGACTGAATCGGATACTTTCTTCCCGGCAACTGCTTTGGCGGCTTCGCGAAGATCTTCGATCCGTGAGTTTGTGCACGAGCCGATGAACACGCGATCGATTTCGATGTCTTCGATTTTTTGGCCAGCTTTCAGATTCATGTACTCAATCGCCAATTCGGCAGACTGTTGCTCAACCGCGTCATCAAAGTCAGCTGGATTTGGAACAACGCCGTCAACGCCGATCACTTGCCCTGGGTTCGTACCCCAAGTTACCTGTGGAGCGATCTTTGATGCGTCGAAGATCTCGACGCGATCGTAGACGGCTCCTTCATCTGATGGCAATTGTCGCCAGCGAGCAACCGCAGCATCGAAGTCAGCCGGCGCGTGTTCTTTGCCGCGAACGTAATCGATCGTCGTTTCGTCTGGCGCGATCAAGCCAGCTCGTGCTCCGCCTTCGATCGACATATTGCAGATCGTCATCCGCTGTTCCATCGACAGAGCGCGAATTGCTTCGCCGGTATATTCCAAAACGTAGCCCGTGCCGCCGGAAGTCGAAATCTGTCCGATCAGGAACAATATCAAATCCTTGCTGGTGACGCCGGCGGCCAGCGTATTGTCAAATCGAGCTTCGAATGTTTTGGGCTTCGTCTGTAGCAACGTTTGAGTCGCCAGAACGTGCTCGACTTCGCTGGTTCCAATTCCGAAAGCCAACGCACCGAAGGCGCCGTGCGTGGATGTATGTGAGTCGCCGCACACGATCGTCATGCCGGGTTGCGTCAACCCAAGCTCAGGACCGATCACGTGTACGATGCCTTGCTTGGGACTGTCGAGGTCGTAAAGCTTGACGTCGAAGTCGCCGCAATTTTTTCGCAACGTTTCAATTTGTTTTCGCGAGATCACGTCGACGATCGGCAGGTGTCGATCGATCGTTGGAACGTTATGGTCTTGCGTCGCGACAGTCAAATCGGGTCGACGGACCTTGCGACCGGCAACTCGAAGCCCTTCGAATGCTTGCGGACTGGTGACTTCATGAACCAAATGCAAATCGATGTACAGCATCGTTTGCGTTGCCGGATCGTGGTGCACGACGTGCTGATCCCAGATTTTTTCAAAAAGGGTTTGCGGAGAGTTGGCGATCATGTCGATTCCAGTAAGGATAATGTCGCAAAATTTAGTTTGCCCTTCGACAGGCCGCGACACATTTTGAGGTTTAGTTATCATAAAGCCGAGCGGAATTTTTCGGAAGTTTCCCTTTGGGTTCTTCTGTCCAAATCAAGCTCATTTTTCGATAGCGTGAGCCGTCCAACCCTTCCAATCCAATCGCGATTTTCCCGCGGTCCATGACAAATGTCTGAAATCATCGAAGCGGTCGTTCTGGGAGTCGTCCAGGGCCTAACCGAATTTCTTCCCGTTAGCAGTAGCGGCCATATCGAGATCGCGCGAGCGTTACTGAATGACGATTCTGCTGGAAAAGCATCCGTGCTGATGACTGTGGTCCTGCACTTCGCCACGGCGATCAGCACCGTCGTTGTGTTTCGCAAAGAAGTAGGCGAAATCTTGAAAGGACTCTTTCAGTTCAAATACAACGAGCACACGGAATTCACGCTGAAGATTATCCTATCGATGATCCCGGCAGCGATAGTTGGAATTCTGTTCGACGACTACATCGATAGCCTGTTCAACAAAAACATGTTGCTGGTCGGTTGCATGCTGTTGGTGACGGGTGTTTTGCTGTTGCTGGCCGATCGAGCGAAGAAAACTGAAAAGTCGGTTGGATTTGGAAGTGCAGTGATCGTTGGGATCTCCCAAGCGATCGCAATCCTGCCTGGTATTTCACGATCTGGGGCTACGATTTCCACTTGTGTTCTGCTGGGCATTGATCGATCGAAAGCCGCGCGTTTTTCGTTTCTGATGGTGGTGCCGTTGATCTTTGGAAAGATGGCGAAAGATCTGCTTGACGGTGAACTTGGCGCGGTCGGCGATCAGGCGGTGCCTCTAATCGTCGGGTTTGCCGTTGCGTTTTTCACTGGACTGCTGGCATGCACATGGATGATTTCTTTGGTGAAGGCCGCAAAACTGAGTTGGTTTTCATGGTATTGCTTTGTGGTCGGTGTCATCGCGATTGTGGCACATTTTTTCGGGCGATAGCCGCATGTTGTTTGTAGTCAATCCCTTTAGGGATGTTTTGCGTTGAGTGAAATTCCCTGGTGCGTGGAACACACCTAAAAGGCGTCAACTACGAACATCATGCAAATTTTTCTGCCAACCAAATACGCGTTGACTCATTAATCGCGTTTCCCTACCGTCACCGGATGACTGTCCAGCCCGTTCACCAAAAACCACGACTCCTCTGCGCAATTTTCGCAGTTGCTATCGGTTTGTCCACAGTCAGCGTTTCGTTTGCTCAACAACAATGGCTGGTGCTCAACAACGGCCAAACCATCGAAGGCAAAGTCGCTTTCGAAAACGGACGTTACTCTGTTGAGACGCCGAGCGGCAGTCGCATCATCGTCACCCAAGAGAGTACCAATTTCGTAGCCGATTCAATCAAGGATATCTATTGGGAGAAGTGGAGTCGCGTTGATCCAACCGATGGCACTAGCCACATCCGACTTTTTCGCTGGTGCCTAAAACATGGCTTAATGGACGAAGCTCAAAAACAGATCGATCTGGTGGCGAAAGTCGACGAACTTGATGGCCAAGCCGAACATCTTTCCCGTATGGCCGAGGAACTGGAACTGGTTGTTGCGCGAATCGAAAAAGAAGCCTTGATCGCTCTGAAGATTCAACAGAAACAAGACCTCGAAATTCGCGACCTGCCGAAGCTGGCCAATCAAGAGAACAGTAACTTTGCGACCGCTCCAAAAATCCCATCGGCTCCAATCGACTCCGAAGGAAGACCGGTTCGCTTCCTTGGTTCGGCCAATGCGAAGAAGATGGCTCCTGCGAAAATACCGCAAGGCAAAGTTGACTTGGTGAATTTCGAGGAGGAAATCGAATCATCAACCAAACGCACCAAACCCGCATGGGTCAGCAACCGACAACTCGACCGCGAAAGCAGAGCCATGCCTGAGGGTACTGTTTCGTTTTACAAACGACACCTCGAAAGGAAGCTGATCAAGAACTGCGCTAGTTGTCACGATTCACGCAGTGTGGCGATGCCGATGAGCCAACGATCGTTTGGGCAAACGATTCCGCGACGGATGAGCCAACAGAATTTGCATTTTATTATGCAACAAGTCGATCGCGCGAACCCGCTCGATAGTCCGTTACTGAAAATGGCGACGAACGCTCATGGCGATCAGAATTCGGCAACGTTTCAATCCAGCGATCCGTTCGTGTTTGATTTGAGAAAATGGACGATCGCAGTAAGTAATGATCCCACGAAATGGTTGATGCAACTGGCTCAAGAATCTGCCCCAGCACCAAAGAGCGATGAGACGATCGAAGACGCCATCGATGACGTGATCACGGTCGATCTTGAAAGTGAACCAGTTGCCAAAAAAGAAAATGCAACAATCAACAAGGTTGAAGCCGAAGCCGCACCTTCGGACCCTTATGATCCATCAGCTTTCAACAAGCAATAAGCAATACAAGCCCGAACGCGCAATGATGTTCGTAGTGAAAGCCTTTAAGGCGTTGACTACAAACAAACCATGCAAACTCGATGTCCGCCGTACTCCAAAATTCACAGCCTCGTCCTGCTTGTACTAAAAGCTACAAACCAACAATACTCCTTAAAACTTGCGACGACTCGTCTTCACGACTCCTTGGGGCGCTTCCTCAAGCTTCATCGAAGTAATCTTCCACTCGTTGTCGATCGCTTGCACATCAAAAGTTGCGTCGTAATGGTTGGTTCGTTCGTGAATATGGCCCCAGTGCTCAATCGTTCCAACCAGATCCCACTTACAGCGATAGACGAAACCGGGTTCGACCGTCGAGAAATATTTCTCATTCTTTCGCAATTTGCCATCGATCAAATTCACGGCCGTGATGTTGGCAACTGCGCCGCCTTGCTCCTCGATTCGGAGACTGTCGTTTAGCTGAAGGTAGAGCTCTCGCAATAACTTTCCGTCCACGCTCTGTGCGAGCCCGTCGTACACGCTACTTTCTTCGGAAAACTCAAACGCGCGAAAAAGATTTTTGTGCAAGACTGTGAAAACATTGTCCGCTTTCTCAGACTCGATGCGCATCCTGCGGCTCCAGGGGGCATAAAGATCTACAGTAACGAATGGAAAAGTCATTAACGCGGCTGCGGTCAAACCACCGGCAATCACGTACCGCTGTTCATTGGAGCGCAATCGCGCAGTCACAAAAGAATAGATTGCTCCCGCAAACAGTAATAAACTCAGCCACGGGAACCTCTCCCAGATGGGCAAATCGAAGTGAGCCGGAACGGTTTCGATCGGCTTCGAAAAATCAGGTTCTGCGTTGGACCAAGTGAAAGTATTGTTCTCAAGGAACTTCGAAAACTGGGTCCGCCGGATATCGTCCAGTGCGAGCACGATCGCATCGACACTTCGAACAATTGAGTTAAACATGTCCCAAGTGACGCTTACGTTTAACGGAGCACCATCGGAAGCGTAGCTCATGATCACACCGACGCGACCGTTGGCCATTGAGACTTTACGCCGATCGGCTTTCATAGCGAAGTCTCTGATATCCAAACCGTAGAAGTCGATACGATCGAATTTCGCTTTACATTTCTTGTCGTCAATGGTGACCGGATTGGCTTGTGAAAACAGCGCCTCGATCTTTGGCTTCAGCGCGTCCTGTTCTTCGATGTCGAGAAAACGGCCGTCCTTGCTTTCGATGTCGATGAAAGTTGACAGACTGGCGATCGGAATCAGAACTTCCTGGCGAACCTCGCGGCGCGTGATATAGATAAAGCTGTAGACGCTACTGTAGCTTTCAATTCCCAGATTCTTTTCACGTTGCTTTTCCAGCCACGCGTCCCAGACCTCGACGTCGTCCGATCCCTGAGGAATGTTCTCCCAATCGAACTGAAACGTTTCTGGCATTTCAGGCTTCATCATTTTGACCAGTGGAGCATCACTGCCGGCTTGCTTCAGCAGGACCTTCATCTCCGTTGGTAACAACTGGCCATCGGCAACCATCTGCTGCTCGATGGTGATGAACTCAGGAGCCTCATCGTACGTGTACTCAATCACGTATCCCATCGTATAATTCATCAGCTGACCGGCCGCGATTCCTTCTTCGGGTATCTCAAAACCTTTGACGTTGGTCACGGTGCCTTTGAGAGCTTCTCCCTGAGAATCCATGACCAAGATCTTTTCTAGGAGATACTTGGCGTGATCCTGCGTCCCTTCCTCCAGTTCCGTATTGTCGTACTTTCCGGTCTCTTCGTAGGGTTCGACACCCTGCAGCAATTCTAGGTCTTCGGCGAAGCATTTCAGCCGCATCGTGAGCTTCTTTTGGCCGACGTAGATGTCGGCTTCGACGATCGAAAGCGGATGATTCCCGCTAGTGGCGGCGCAACAAGATTCCGTCATTGCGAAGGCTATAGCCATCACAATTGCGGTTAAAACCAAGCTCCTGTAGATCCCGAACATACGCCCCTTAAGTTTGTCCCTGATTGTCGTTGCGAAAACGGGCACTTTCTGTGACATTTTACGACCGACTCGAATATTCTAATGCCGTATTTAGTTTCTTACGACGCTTCAGATTCAATTCATAGCCAACAAACGCCAAACTTATGAATGCCCTCGCCGAAATACGTTCCCGATTCGCTACCGCTCTCGAACCACTGGTGGATTCTCCCACAGAATTGATGAAGATGATCAGAGCGGCGAACGATGCCAAGTTCGGCGACTACCAAGCCAACGTCGCGATGCCGCTGGGGAAGAAGCTGGGAAAGCCTCCTCGCGAGATCGCAAATCAGCTCATGGAGAGCGTTAATCTGGACGGTTTGTGCGACAGCAAGGAAGTCGCCGGCCCCGGGTTCATCAACTTGAAACTAGACAACGAATGGTTGAAAGAACGCCTGGCGACCGCGCTTTCTGATGATGGACTCGGCGTCAGCAAAGTCACAGAACCTAAAACCTACGTCGTCGATTTCTCTTCACCGAACGTTGCCAAGCCCATGCACGTCGGGCACATTCGCAGCACTGTGATCGGCGACGCGATTGCCAAAATTCTGAAGTTCGCCGGCCATAACGTCGTCACAGACAACCATGTCGGTGACTGGGGCACGCAGTTCGGCATGATCATTTACGGCTACAAGCATTTCCTTGATGCCGAAGCCTACAAAAAAGATTCCGTCACTGAACTGGGGCGTCTGTACAAGTTCGTGCGTCAGCTTGTGGACTATCACGCCGCGAAACCGAAAGTTGACGACATTGCGGACAAGATCGTTGAGCTGACCGGGCAATTATCTGGCTTGAAAGAAAAACAGTCCGCCGCGACCGAGAAAGCGGAAACCAAAAAGATCAAGAAAGAACTTTCAGCCGTCCAGAAAAGGCTCGACTCACAGAAGGAAGCCGGCGAAAGTCTGACCGCAAAAATCGAAGCCATCGAATCGAATCCAGACCTTTTCGGAATCGCCAACGCTCATCAGGAAATCGGACAACAAGTCCTTTTCGAAACCGCCAAACTTCATGAAGGCGACGCAGAGAACAAGAAGCTCTGGACTGAGTTCCTTCCGTTCTGCTGGGAAGACATGCGAAAGATCTACCGTCGCATGGATGTCGAACACGATCATGAGCTCGGCGAAAGTTTCTACCATGACATGCTCGGAGCCGTCGTCGATGACTTCGAAGCCAAAGGATTTGCTCGCACCAGCGATGGAGCCGTTTGTGTTTTCATGGACGACTACGAAACGCCGATGATCATCCGCAAGAAGGACGGCGCGTTTCTCTATTCAACAACCGACTTGGCAACCATCAAGCATCGTGTCGAGCACTTCAAAGCCGACGCGGCATTGTGTGTCGTCGACCATCGTCAGCACGAGCACTTCGACAAACTATTCGATGCGGCAAGGCTGTGGGGCTACAACGATATCGAGCTAACTCACGTCAGCTTCGGCACGGTTTTGGGCGAAGATGGAAAACCTTTCAAGACTCGTTCCGGCGACACAGTTGGTCTGGAGTCGCTGCTCGACGAAGCCGAATCGCGTGCTCTGGCGATCGCCGTCGAACAGAACCCAGACTTGTCCGAAGAAGCGCAGCAGAACATCGCGACCGTCGTTGGAATTGGTTCACTAAAGTACGCCGACCTGAGCCAAAATCGATCGTCTGACTACAAGTTCAGCTACGACAAAATGCTGGCCCTTCGCGGCAACACGGCGGCTTACTTGCAGTTCAGCTACGCTCGCGTGCAGGGCATCATTCGCAAGACAGAAGCCGACATGACAAAAGTCCGCTCCAATCCGGTTCCGTTCGAATTCGCGACTGATATCGAACGCGAACTAGCCGTAAAACTCATTCGTTTCGGTGAAGCGATCGACGAAGTCCTGATCGAGTACAAACCAAACTTATTGTGCAGTTACCTATTCGAGTTGACCCAAGTCTTCTTTCAATTCTTAGAAAAGTGCAGCGTCAAAGATGCCGAAACCGAATCGCTCAAGCAAAGCCGTTTGCAGTTTTGCGATCTAATGTCGCGAACCGTTGAGACGGGATTGGGGCTACTTGGCATCGGCGTCATCGAGCAAATGTAACCGCAAACATTTGCATGATGCTTGTAGTTAACGCCTTTAGGCGTGTCCGGGCCGCGTGAATTTGAAACGCGGAGCCGCGGAGTTCGCAGAGGGTTCTTTAGATTAACCCGTACATCATTCCGGCAATACAAGCCGTCATACAAGCCGCCAACATACCTCCAAGCATCGCTCTGAATCCAAGCTGAGCCAAGTCGCCCTTTCGTTCAGGAGCCAGCGGTCCGATTCCGCCAAGCTGAATACCGATGGCGCCAAAATTTGAAAACCCGCACAAAGCGTATGTCAAAATCGTGCGAGTTCGATCGCTGATATCCTTGGCGTTGCCCAGATCAATGTATGCCACGAACTCGTTCAAGATGACCTTGGTTCCAAGCATATTGCCTGATGCGAGACAGTCCTTTTGCTCGATGCCCATGATAAATGCCAGCGGATAGAAGATAAGCGAAAGGATCCTCGCCAGCGAAAGCTCAATTCCGAACAGACTGCCAACGCCCCCCAACAAAATGTCAATGAACATGATCAAGGCAAGGAAAGCAATTAGCATTGCAGCAATATTGATCGCCAGCTTCACTCCCTCAGAAGCTCCGTTGGCTGCAGCTTCAATGATGTTCGTCGCGGAATCCTCCAGACCCTTTTCTGACTCCTCCAAAGGCACCGGTGTCTCGGTTTCGGGCTGCATGACCTTCGCCAACACAAGTGCCGCTGGCGCTGAAATCAATGAAGCCGTTAACAAGTGACCGGCGCTAATGCCTTCAAACGTTGCAAAGATCGCCATCAGGCTTCCACTGATCGTCGAAAAACCTCCGACCATCAACGCGTTGAGTTCACTGCGAGTCATCCTCGCGACGTAGGGCTTCACAACCAAAGGAGCTTCGGTGTGTCCGACCAAAACGTTGGCCGCTGCAGCCAAAGATTCGGCCGGTGTTGTCCGCAACGTTTTTTCCATTACCCAAGCCATCGCCCGGATAAGCTTTTGCATGAATCCGCAGTAGTAAAGAACGCTCATCAGCGACGCAAAAAATACGACAGTCGGCAGCACGCCAAACGCAAACGTCGTGAGGAGCGTTTTGCGATCGGTTGTTGGATCGTTGTTGACTCCGAAAACAAAAATCGAACCCGCCTCAACGCTGCGTTGAATCACATCGAAAAATGACTCGATCCAATAGAACACGACACCGTTTTTAAATCGCGGTACGGAAACCGAGCCACCTGACTTGCTCCAAAACTGTTGGTCGATTTCATCCAGCGGTATTTCTGACTCAGTGAATTCCTCACCTTTCGATTTAGCCTCCGCTTTCCTCGCTTCATATTCGTTTCTCTTGCTTTGAAACTCTTTCAATAGATCAACAAACGGTGCATCGTCCTTATCAGCCAAAGGGACAGCATCCACTGGATAACCGCCGGTATCACAGGCCGCAACAAGCGTCGGCAAGTCGGTAAACTCGCGAGGAAATTTCCAGTTTTGCGAGTTGAAGAATACCGCAGCCAAAACAAGTTGCAGCAACACTCCCAACCCAACCAATCGCCAATCGACTTTCGTCTTGTGAGAGCTCATTAACCAAGCGAGCAGAATCATGGTCAGCAGACCGACCGCGGAAATAGCGTTGAGCATGAGGTTCGATTCCAGAGAACAAAAAGAAGCGTTGCAATATCGTAATTGAAAAGAAGCTCCTGAGCGAGAGTCGGACCGCATGTCCTCTGTGATCTCTGTGCTTCTGTGTTTCAAAAGTCGTCCATGCAAATTTTTGAAACACGGAGGCGCGGAGAACACAGAGGCGTCTATCGCTCAATTTTGCGAATCAACCAGAAACTGTTCGATGATTTTCCGCATTTCAATTCGGCGAACTGAGTCATCGCACGCTTGAACCGGTGTCTTTCCCCTGCCATCTTTGCCTGCGGGATCTGCGCCGTTATGCAACAGCATTTTGACAATGTCTGGATAACCAGCCCTGACCGCACAGTGTAGTGGTGATCTGAAAAGCCGATCGCGTTCGTTCACGTCAGCACCATGATGCAACAGCGCTGCAACCACTTCCTTTTGCCCCATCGCAGCAGCCCAACTCAATGGCCCTTCTTCAATTTTGACGCCGGATTCAAGAAGGCTTCGCAATATTTTCGGGCGTCGCTCCTTAATACAGATCCCGATTGCGTTGAAATGATTTTCGTCTTTGAGCCTTTGCCCCTGCGCGAGAAGCTCCTCAACCGAATCATGGTCTGCAAACATCACAGATGTCATCAGATCCTGCTTCAATCCTTTTTGAATCAGCAATTTTGCAACATCGAACAAACCTTGATTGCGTTCAGCGGCCTCACTACTAATTAGTTCGTAGTACTGCCAATTTGCCTGAAGCGCGGAGTAGCCTTCAAGCAGGGCACGAGGATTGGCGCCTTTCTCCAAGAGAAGTTCAACGATCCTGGGGGACTCTTTCCAACCAAAGCAGCGAAACAAATAGCTGTCGAACAACTCTTGTCGCTTCCCTTTCGGATCCATCCGAAATTTGGGATGCGCAACCAATGCCAAAATCGACTTGGCGTTGTCGTTGAAAAAAGCAACATCCATTGGAGTGACAAGCTCAGCGTCTTCATCCATTTGACTCGCCATTGACTCACATTCGTCGAAGGGATCCGCACCTGCATCAAGAATTAGCTTGATCGATTCTGGCGGAGCGCCACTGTAGACTGCGTGGTGAATCACCAAAGCCTCGCCGCCAATAATGGGTAGATAACCAGAGAACCCCATAGCTCCACAATGAATCTTTGCCTCTACGGAAGCGCCTTTTTCAATAAACAGCTTCAGCACGCCGGGATGATCCAAAGCCAAGTAGAACAATGAGTCGTATCCGTTAAGCGGCTTCTTCAGGTCAACATTTTCCTCGGCGAAGAGATAGTTGCAAATCTCAACTTGGCCAGTGTGAACAGCGATCCTGAGAGCATCAGAATATTCGTCTTTGACGCCCTTGCGATACTTTCGTTTCACTTGCGACAAATCACCGAGGCAAATTGCTGATTCAAGATCATAATCCGCGCCCGCAGCAATCAGCGCGAAAGCAAGCTCGGAGCGATCTTTCCTGTGATCGCGTTTGTCGTTTTCTTCGACCCGATACTGACTATTTTCGATGGATCTGGAAATCGATAGCAGAGCGGTCTGATCGTCATTGTCTTTGTGCTCTAAGTCAGGCTCGTTGGCCAGCAACAGTTTGGCAACCTCAAGAGACTGGGGGTGAAATATAGGCGTCTCGCCGCGCTCGTTAATCGCATTAACATTGGCTCCATGCTTCAACAGCAAATCTGCCATCTCAACAGTCTTTGCCAAAAACAATGCAGTCTCACCGCTGCCCGTCGCTTCGTCGATGGTCGCACCATTTTCCAACAGCCATAGCGCAACATCTTTCTTCTCAAGCCCGACCGAATAGTGAAAAGGAGTGTATCCATTACCATCGACAAGCGAAATCCATTTTGGATTCGCCTTCATGATCCTCAGCGCTTCTTCAATCTCACCTTTCCGAAGATATTCCTGAGGCGATCCCTCATAAGGTGACCAGTTTTGGGCCACCAGACTTGAGGAAATCAGAAACACAAACAATAAGGCAAATTGGAATTTCAGTAGATTCATTCGGCGCCTCGCAAATACGTCTGAATTGCTTGGACGTATTGTACGGCAATTGGTTCCAAGAAAGACTAACTTCGTGAACTTGGCGTTGAGCAATTGCATGTCCTCTGTGATCTCTGTGCCTCTGTGGTTCAAAACTCATCCATGCAAATTTTTGAAACACGGAGACACGGAGGGCACAGAGATCAATGCAAAATATCGATGAACGAGTGCCAGATCATGATCGCCATCTTCGTCAGCAATTGCATGTCCTCTGCGTACTTCGCGCCTCCGCGTTTCAAAATTTGCATGTCCAGCAATCGCGACGGCTAGAAGCCGTCACTACGGGATGCAATGCTGCGGCTGGAAGCACAACCACGACTACCAGAGCAACCACTTGCTGGAATCGTGAAGCCATTCGGGCATTGAAGCGAGCTCTTCTTCGTTTGGCGGGCCGGTCAAGCGTTGGACGCCATCGGCGGTGATCGCGAGCGTGTGCTCGAAGTGAGCGCTGGGTTTTGCGTCGCCGGTGACAATCGTCCAGCCGTCATCTTCCTCGAGAATCTCTTTCACGCCGGCGTTGACCATCGGCTCGACTGCCAACACCAAACCGGGACGCAATTCGAAATCTTCATTGGCCATCAATGATGGCGAAAGATAGTTCGGAACCTGTGGAGGCTCGTGAAGATTCTTGCCGATGCCGTGGCCGACCATTTCTTCGACAACGGAAAAGCCGCCGGCGTGGACGAAGTCTTCCATTTCCTTGGCGACTTCCGACCATTTCTTGC
>CAZORS010000061.1:0-11026 GCA_964582025.1 uncultured Pirellulaceae bacterium
CAAACTTTACGCATATCTAAAATTGCAATCTTTTTATGGACTGATGATTGGGCTTCCGCCGATTAATTCCTGAAGGTAAACGAACGTCAGCAGTGCGTTGCTGCGCGACAATTCATTTACTGTGGTTTTTTCGATTGGCTTCCCGTTTGCGATTTTCGCAAAAATTACGAACCTTGTAATTTGTTCATTGACGTGATGAAGCGATTTTTGATAACTACTCCCCCTGTCAGGCAGCTCTCCCGAGTTATCCCGGCAAACTGAAATCATAAATCTGGTCAAATCAATCGGCACCTGAGCTGGTTTGACCAAACAATATCGCGAGCCAATCACGGAGGATTGAATGGCGACAACAGTTGCAAAAAACGAAGAGATCCTTGAAGTCTGGAAAAAGTACAAGCCAGACTGCAGCGACAAACAGCTGCGGAATACTCTTATGGAACGTTACTTCCCATTGGTGAAGTACAACGGCGAACGAATCTGGCAGAGACTGCCTGATGGTGTCGAACTCGATGACCTGATCTCGGCCGGAGTCTTCGGACTCATGGACGCGATCGACGCTTTCGATCTGGAGCGTGGAGTCAAGTTTGAAACTTACTGCGTGCCGCGTATTCGAGGAGCAATGCTTGACGAACTGCGAACGATGGACTGGGTTCCTCGTCTCGTCCGTTCCAAAGCCAGCAAGCTCGGAAACGCGACGAAGCGACTGGAGACAAAGATGGGGCGCAAGCCCACCATCCAGGAACTTTCAGCAGAGATGGAATTGACCGTTCCTGAGACTGAAAAAATGATCAGCGACGCGAACGCGGTTGGCTTGATCAGCTTGAACAAGAAGTGGTACGAAACCGACAGCTACAAGGACGTTCGGGAAATCGACATCCTTGAAGACAAGAAGGGCGAAGACCCAACACGTCGGATTCAAAAGAATGACTTGATGCGATTGGTCACCAAAGGCCTCAATCGTAACGAGCGTCTAATCATCATTCTATATTACTACGAAGAATTGACGATGAAAGAGATCGGCCAAACGCTGGATCTCAGCGAAAGTCGCGTGAGCCAGATGCACAGCAGCATCGTTCAGCGACTGCAGCATCAGCTCGGCACTCGTCGTAATGAATTTGGTCGCGGCGGTCGGTCGACCAAGTAGTCGATCAGCTAATTTAAGATTCAAAAGCAGTTGTCGATTTCGGCAGCTGCTTTTTTCATTAGTGGCGTTCGTGGAGGAGTGTCGAGACACCGAATTTTTGATGACGGCCTACATCCAGCGGACATCGACATCAAAGTCGAATTCCTTTTCCAACAACGAATTCTGAATCGCAAGCTCTCGCTGCATAGAACTGGCGGACTTTTGGGGAAGATATTTATCTTCAAGGTCCAGCAGCGCTTCTGCGAAAGAGAAACTGAAATCGAAGAATCGCTCCATGTCGACGGTGATCGGACGATCGGCGGACAGAGCCAGCGTCGGACGTTCGCAAAGCTTTGCTGCGACGGAAGTTTGTGCGGAAAGATATTGGTCGATTCGATTGCTCATAATTTGCTCCAGTTCAGTTGGGCCGACGTCCCTGAAGGCAGCAAATCGCAATCATTGCGATGACTTTTAAACGTTTTAACCTGTTAGACGGTTCAGTCAAATTCCAGTTTTCAATGCCAGCACTTTCAAAGAACAAGTTTCCTTCGAACCTTCTTCGATGAAGCACGTACTATGGCTCAGTCAACTGAATTCGGTAAGAAACTACCCAATTGAAGCTGAACATCACTGAACAAACCGTACGATTCGCTGGCGTTACGCGATTCGAAAATCCAACACTCAACAACAAAAGTTCCAGATTCGCTAGCACACAAGTCGATACCGTCTATGTTCGCACTACTTTGGTCGCTTGACACATGGATGGCACATTCATCGACTGAGTTTGCATTAGCTGGTTGGTTTCAACGGATGGAACCAAAATTCGCTGGTTAATGCGAAAAATGGAATTGTGCTAAATCCAAAATAATGGAATCCTGTGCGTGAATGGTTCATTCACGAGTGGAAACCTCAACCCCCGAAACCGGGAGAGACCAATATGCAAATCAGACCAACATCAAACGTTCAGTCAACTTCTTCAGTTAGCCTTCAAGCCAACAACGCGACTTCGGCTACCGACACCAACCATTCGATCCCTGTCGATCAAGTTGACATCTCTGCGGAAGCTCAATCGATCAGCCAAACTGGCACCGATTTCCGCAGCGATCGAGTCAACGACATTCGTGCTCAGATCAGCAGCGGAGCGTATGAAACGCCAGAGAAGATCGACGCAGCGATTAGTCGCTTGCTGGATGAGATCGCGTAACACAAACGCGGACGATATCCAACTCTGTTAAACTCAAAGGCTCTTCCGTTCACCGGGAGAGCTTTTTTCGTTTCCCAATTCAGAAGTGGTGATCGAGTTGTTTGCACAAGCGGCACCGAACCCAGCTGCGGTTTGGATTTTTATTGGCGTCCTTATTTTTATGGCAATGAGCTTTGGGTATCTCCTTTGGTTGTGGAATACCATTTATGGTCTGTGGGTAAGGTCTTTCACCAGCGGCGCAGATGTAAGGCTGGTGGATTTGATTGGAATGAACTTACGAAAAACGAACGCCAAGCTGATCGTCGATTGTCACATCATGTCGGTTCAAGCGAAAACACCGATCTCAATGAAGGACCTCGAGATCGCCCACATGTCAGGTGCAGATGTCGAACTGGTGACGCGAGCCTTCATCGAATCGGAGAAAACGGAACAAGGGAGCAGCTTCGAAGAGTTGGTGGACGCAAGCCGGTCAGAAAAACTTGCCGAATTGCTTGGAATGAAAAAGTAGCTTGACCATTTACTAAAGCCCGCGCAAGTAAGCCCATAGATCTGCGACATCCTGATCTGACGCATCGTTCAATAGCCCCTCCGGCATCAATGACTTCGAAGACTTTCGTCTTGATTCAATGTCAGCCGAGTCGATTCGTACAACTTCTCCTGTGCTGGTCGCGAGCATGATGCCGGCCATCGATTCATAGACAACGCTACCGCGAAAGAGCTGACCGTCTTCAGTCGCGACGACGACGGCTCGATATCGATCGGGAACGTTGTCGTTGGGATCAACAATCGCTCGCAGCACATCGTCTCGCGAAAAACGTGACGCAATTCCCGCAAGTGCTGGGCCGGAGTTCTGTCCGCCGCCATCGTGACAAGTCGCACACTGAAACTTTTTGTAATCGATTTTCCCGCGTGCAGGATCACCAATCGAGAAATCAATCTTTGTATACCGATCGATCATCTCGCCCAAGGAAGCTGCAATCTCCATTTTGACAGCGTGGTTTTTCGTCAAATATTTCTTCCACTGTGCTATCGCCTCTCTTTGCTTGCGAATCCCTTCCACAGGCAATTCATACTGGCGAATCTGATAGCCAAACGACTTGTCTGTCCATTTCTGCAACAACATCACAACCTGATCACGCACTGAGACTTCCGGATTTGTCCATCCGAGCTGCGACTCAAGGCGTAGCAGAGACACAAAGTCATCTGCCTGGCCCACGTAACGTTCAATTTTCTTCAACCCGATCAAGCTGGATTTATTGACCGTCAAGTTAAATGATTTCAATCCACGCGACAGGACTTCAAAATCACGTTCATCTGGTTTGGCACTGATTGCCATCACAACAATGTCGGTGAATTCATCTTCATCAGCAAACGTTCGAATCAGGTCTTTACGTTTTGGATCGACCGACAAGCATTGCAATTGCTCTCGTGTCGCTTCGTCTGGATTCAGCTTCACTTTTGCGGCAATCTTCGCTCTGGCAATGCTGCGAAAAATTTCAGGCAACGAGTCATACATCCAGATATCGCTCGGCTGCCCAAAGGAAGCGTCTTTGACGATCGCTTCCGGAATTCGCATATCGCGAAACAGTTCCCTCGCCAACTGCTGCATGCGAGGGTTCCAATTTCGATCGACTGGCAACGCTGCGACGTCGATCTCGCGCCGGATTCGTAAAAGAGAATCGGCGACATGGGGAACCATGTCGTCATTCAGCTTTCCACCTTCGGTTGCGACACAGTTCAAATAGTGAATCCGCTTGACGGGGTCCTTTTCTTTAACCGCAACATTGGCAACCAAACCTGTCAACGCATCGTCTTTCAAGTGCAACATTCCAATCAGACGGGCGACTTCGAAAACATCGTCGCTACGGTTTAGCATGGTCCGCAGGCTTTTTGATATCGACTCACGGTCTGCCTCCGAAAACTCACGTGGATTTTTTGCTCGGTGACCAGCAAACATCCCGTTGCCATCGCAACCTTCAAAGCTCAACTGAAGTTCCCTAATCGCGAACGGAATTGATGAAGTAATCCCAGAGTACACTTCGAGGTCATTGGCAAATGAATCTTCTTTGCCGTCACGAACGATATCTTCAATTTCAACATTTCGTTTAGATCCATCAGCCTTTAGTTCGCGAACAAGCTTTTCCACCTTTTCAGCAGAAACGCCCTCACGTTTCCAGTCCAAACCGGCTGTCAAGTCGACGTCTTGGATTTCGTCCGTCTTGCGAATTCGATAAAGCGCCCCTTCTGTCCCACGGCCTCCGGTCGACACAAACAGGGAGCCATCCTGTGCAAACTCCAAGTCAGTGATCGCAAAGCCAAATTTTTCTTTCGGTTTCGCAAAGACCTCAACTTTGCCACCTCTTTGAACGAATCCAATTCGACCAAAGGTCCAATCTCCAACAAAGATCCCGCGCTGATACAAGCGACCAAACTTTTCTGATCGACACACCGCAACTCCCGTTGGGCTGCCTCGTCCAAATTCATCAATCAATTCAGGCATATCGATATAGCCAGCTGGCCGCTTCCAACTGGCGGAGACCCAACCGGCATCGTCACCGGGTCGCATTCGAAAAATTCTTGTCGGACGATACCAAGGAAGAGAAATATCCCTCTCACCATCGCTGTCGTAGACAAACAGCTTTTTGTCGTCATCAAAATCGAAATCGTATGCGTTGCGAAAACCATGACAGAAAATCTCCGCCTTGAACTGTTCCCCCGTGCCAACATCCGCAGGGAATCGCATCAGGAAACCAGCACGAGGTTTCTTCACTGGTGACGTTGACAGCGAATGATACTGGTCGCGGATTTTCGTCGCATTTCCACAGATCACGTACCACCAACCGTCAGCCCCTTTTCGGATCGCGTGAGCACCATGTTCAGCGTCCGTTGTGATTGGAACAACGTCTTCGAAAACAAATGGCTGATCTCCTTCCCGCGAAACGGACCTCTTGATCGCTCCATCGACGGTCAACCACATCTGCTTTCCGTCAAACCAAACTCCCTGCGCAATCCCTTTTGTTGCGGCTAACGTTTCGAATTTATCAAACAGGCCATCGCCGTCGTCATCAATTAGCCGCCGCACGTAACCCGGCCCGGAAACGATTGGGATTCCAGATGAATCCACGGTCATCGCCGACGCGTCAGGCACAAGTTCATCGCCCGCAACTTTCTGAATCGAAAAACCTTGCGGTAGTTCGACAGGAATCTCTTGGGCTCCAGCATTCACTGAAGCCAAGGCAATCCACACGCAGAACGCGGCGCATAAAAATAGTTTGCTCATACCGCAAGTATAGCGGACGGCTGACGTTCAGGCGTCGGAAGGTTCAATTCGTCGCGAAGTCTTTATGACAATCGCCAACCCAACCGTCGCAACAACGCAAGCAATCAGCCCCCACGTCGGTGGGATCTTTTCGGCTTCCTGAGGAAACCAAGACAGCTCGGCCAATTGCGGCTGATAGTAACCCAAAAACGCCACGGTGCCGTTGTGCAACGCATGAAGAATCACGCCTGGCCAAATTGAATTGGATTTCCATGCCAAATAACCCAGCAAAATTCCGATCAGCATCGTCGGCAGAAACCGATCGAGCGAAATCGCACTGTTGGACAAAATATGAAAGACACCGAATAGAATTGCCGTCGTCAGAATCGCATTCCAAGCTTTCCACTCACGCGACAACGCTCGCAACAACATGCCGCGAAAGAACCACTCTTCGCAGAATGCCGGGATCAATGAAAAACACAACGCGATGATCGGCGGTGAAACTTGACGAAATCGTACGACTTGTTCTTCGCTTAACTTCACCAGCATCTCATGTCGGGCACTAGCGGCGGTTTCGCCGGCGACCATTCCGTAGATCGCGTAAGTGCCTTCGACCATCAGCATCACAATCGGCCACAGGCTGAGCCCCAAAATCAGTGCTCCAATAAAGAACAGCGGCGAACTTCCTTTTAATCCAAATGCACTGCGAAAGTTGACTCGATTCATCCACGCAACAATTGACGGAATCACAAAGAACGACAAAACGGTAAACGATCCCATCAACAGACAGAACATCGAAAAATTGTCGGCCAGTGCTTTCCCAAGCCGACCTAAAATCCCAATCGAAACCATATTCATCGGCAGCAGCAACACCAAACACAGCAGTGCCGAGACAATAGGCACATACGAGGCAACTCGTTTCGGTCGCGTCACCAAGCTCGAAAGGCTAAGTTGCTGAGAATACAAAATCGTATCTGCGCCAAACGTTCGAGCCGCGATCGTAAGCGCAACAAACGCATAGACCAGCGTCGAAATCACCGCGATCACCGCCGCTCCCGTTTGGACTTGGCCTTGCATGACGTCTCGAGCCAACACGAGTAAGTTCATCATCGGCGTCACCGCCGTGAGTCCCGTTAATTCAACTGAAGGCGACATCGCCAACAGTCCAGGCCCAAGCGACAACAAAATGATCGGCACCAAATACGCTTGGGCTTCTTTGAACGATCGAGCAAAACTGGTCACCATCAGCAAACACGCGGCAAAGAACGCTGCAAACAAAACCAGCAGCAGAAACACTTTGAAAATTACGCCGACCGAAAGTCCACCGCCGGGCAGCATTTGATCAAGCTGAAAAACCCACATGACAATCGTCATGCCGATCAAGTTTAGAATCGCCGTTAACACCGCGACCGTCACCACCGCGATGAACTTCGCAAACAGGATTCCCATCCGCGGAACCGGAGCCGCCATCAACGTCTCCAATGTTCCGCGTTCTCGTTCCCCAGCGGTCAGGTCGATCGCCGGATAGACAGCACCGGTGATCGTCATCAGCACCAACGCGAGCGGAATCATGGACGCGATCGTCCCCCCGGCAGAACTTCCAGCACCAATTTCAATTCGTTTCACAATCGGCTCAGCGACTGGTAATTCGCCACCTCGGGCGACGAGAGCCTTTTCAACAAAAATGTCGTTCCATTGACGAAATCGATTGCGTAGATAGCGGCTTGCGACGCTGGAAACTTGATCTTCTCGTTGAATGATCTTCAATCCAGTAACACGAAAATTCTCTGCATCGATATCGAGAATCAAGCCAACATCGGCATCCCCCTGAGCAACAATCTGGGTCAAGCCAGCTTCGCTACTATCACTCAAAAAGAGCCAATTGTTGTTAACAAGTTCAGTTCCGAATTCGTTTTCCGCAACGACGACACGATAGTCCAGCGGTTCCATATCCTCCGACAAGACGTCATCCGATTGTTCGACCGTCGAATCTTCGATCGACTCTAGCTCAAACTTGGAAATAAACTTCGAGGCCCCCTCCAAAAATGCGGCTGATTCAGCTTCCGGGAGATTGGAAGCGAAAACGATCGTGTGTTTCTGTTCTTCACCGTCTGCCGCAGCGCCGAGCGAAGACATCAGAAAGTTTTGAAACACGAGACTGAGGATGGGATAAACCAACAGCGGCATCAACACCAACGTCACGATCGTACGCCGATCGCGTAATGTCTCACGGAGTTCTTTTTTTGCGAGCCGCCAAATCCTCGCGATTCCGCCGCGAGATTGATTTCGTTCTATTTTCGTTGATTCGTTCAATCGAGGTCCCAAGCTGTCAGCAATTACGACGTCGACGTTTCGGCCGACACAAATTTTCCTTCTATGATGTCAACAAAGATCTCCACGAGATCCTGTCGTCCCGTCTTCTGCTGCAAATCACCCAACGTCCCACCCAGCACCAACTGTCCTTGGTGCAGCAATCCAAACCGATCACAAACTCGTTGAGCTTGTTCCAATCGGTGCGTGCAAAGGATCACCGCCTTACCTTGCTCGCGAAGCAAATCGATATGCCGAAAGATGACTTGGCTACCGACAACATCTAACCCCAACGTAGGCTCGTCAAAGATCATCACACTCGGATCGTGAATCATCGCGCGGGCAAGATTGATACGCTGTTTTTCACCAGTGCTCAAACCGGCACAGCGACGATTCAGAAATTCCTCGAACCCCAGCAGCTTAGAAAGTTCTTCGATTCGCGAATCACAATCGGCAGTGCTCATGCCGTAAACGTCTCCAAAGAAGCTGAGCATCTCGTGGGCTGTAAGCCATTGATAGACTCCCGCTGAAGAGGAAACGAAACCAACGCGTCGCTTGACTTCCTCAGGCTGTTCGTCGGACCGAAAACCATGGATTTCGGCATAGCCAGAGTTGGCTTTCAAAAGGCCCAAGATCATCCGCATACAAGTCGTCTTACCGGCGCCGTTAGGGCCGAGTAATCCAAAAACTTCGCCCGCCTCTACATGGAAAGAAATTTCATTGGCCGCAACGACATCGCGATCGGGCAATTCAAAGCGCCGAGTCAATTCACAAACGTTGATGATATTGTGCATAGTCAGATTGGAATCACTATCGACGCATAAAACTACCGGGGATCGCTCAATTTTCTTGATACGAAGCTCGAACCGTTTGGGTTTGAACGAATTTCAGGATTCCTTCAAGGGCGGCTTCGAGGGCTCTGGAATTGCGCTATAATCGTGGGCTGAACTCGCCAACTCGTCCGACCGACCGCCGTGCCCAACGATACTCTTAATCCTGAAGATTGGCTTCCGAATTTCGGGCTGCCGGGGTTTCGCCCTGGGCAACGCCAAGTCATCGACGCAATCGTCTCGGGACGAGATACTCTCTGCATCATGCCCACTGGCGGCGGTAAAAGCCTCTGTTTTCAGCTGCCTACCATCGCCCGATCTGGCGTTACGATCGTGATATCGCCGCTGATCGCATTGATGAAAGACCAAGTCGATTCGCTCAATGCGATCGACATACCCGCAACGTTCATCAACAGTTCGCTCTCTCCCGACGAACAGCAGAATCGCCTCGCGATGATGGCCGCCGGACAATACAAGTTAGTCTACATCGCTCCCGAACGACTTCGCAGCAACGCGTTCATGCGGGCGATCAGTAAAATCGAAATTCAACTGTTGGCAGTCGATGAAGCTCACTGCATCAGCCAATGGGGCCACGATTTCCGACCAGATTATGCTCGACTGGGGAAGTTTCGCGAACGGATCGGCAATCCGCAAACGGTGGCGCTGACCGCGACGGCAACAACGCTTGTTCAGCAAGACATTGCAAAGATTCTGAAGTTTGACGATCCCGCAACTTTCGTCACCGGTTTCGCCAGAGACAATCTTTCATTGTGCGTTGAAACACCAAACGGTAACCACGAAAAAGATCAACGGCTGATCAAATACATTCAAGAAACCGAAGGCGCCGGCATCGTCTACGCCTCGACTCGAAAGAATTGCGAACACTTGGTCGAGTTATTGAGCTCCAACATCGATCGCAATCTTGCCTTTTATCATGGCGGCCTCGCTCCCGATCAGCGTCGGGCGGTTCAAGAGAAGTTCATGTCGGGAGAAACGCCGATCATCGTCGCGACCAACGCGTTCGGCATGGGCATCGACAAACCTGACCTCCGTTTCGTCGTGCACTACAACATGCCCGGCAGCGTCGAAGCGTACTACCAAGAAGCGGGCAGGGCAGGGCGTGACGGAAAACACTCTCAGTGTTTGATGTTGTTTTCCTATCAGGACAAATTCATTCAAGAGTTCTTCATCGAAAACTCTTATCCGTCCCGCGAAATCATGAAGGACGTCTACGAGTTCTTGCGGACGATTCCCTCCGATCCGATCGAGATGACGCTGAATGAGATCAAAGAGGAACTTGATCTCTCGATTGGCACGACAGGAATCGCGACCTGTGAAAGTTTGCTCGAAAAAGCCGGAGCGATTGAGCGGCTCGATTCGAAAAACAATGCCGCCGGAATCCGCATCGATTCGGACATGAAAACGCTGATCGATTTATTGCCGCCCGGACAGAAGACTCGGCGACATGTACTTCGCGGCTTAGAAAAGCTCGTTGGAGACTTTCGCGGTGAAGTCGTCTTGTTTCAGCCAAAGTGGTTGGCTGAGCGATTGGAAATGAAGTGGACGACCGTCAATTCGCACATTCGTGAGCTGACTAAACTCGAACCGGTCAGCTACGTGCCGCCGTTTCGTGGCAAAGCCATCCATATGCGTTGTCGCGACAAGAGATTCGCGGAGCTAGACATTGATTTTGCGGAACTCGATCGTCGTAAGAAAGCGGAACTCGAAAAACTTCAATCCGTGATACGATTGGCCACGACACGTCGCTGTCGGCAGCTTGAGATCCTTGAATACTTCGGCGATTCGGATCGAAGAAGGTGCGGATCCTGTGACAACTGCGACAAACGCCCGAAGCCCAACAAAGGCAACGCTAAATTCGCGGATCCTGCTGCAGCACTTTACGCGGCCCAAGTTGCACTTAGCGGGATCGCTCGAACGCACGGACGAATCGGCAAGACCTTGATCGCACAGATGTTGAAAGGTTCGACGCAAAAAAAACTTAAAGGCATGGGACTTGATCGGCTCAGCACGTTCGGACTGCTTAAGCCGCTTCGCACCGAAGACGTCACTGCGTTGATTGAATTCCTGATCGACAATGGATATGCCGATCAAATCGAAACGACCAAGTTTCGTCCCGTCGTTCAAATCAACGACGAAGGCAGCATGCTGATGCAAGGCGAGCTCGACATTGATCTGACAGATCGAATGTCGACAAAGCTGGTCGATCAAATCGGCATCAAGCTTAAAGGCAAACAACCGCACCTTTTACCGACTCGTGAAGCGGCCGCGGAAGTTGAAGA
>CAZORS010000061.1:11126-25774 GCA_964582025.1 uncultured Pirellulaceae bacterium
AAGGCAAACAACCGCACCTTTTACCGACTCGTGAAGCGGCCGCGGAAGTTGAAGAGGAGGAAGCTGACACCGAAGTCGAAGTCGAACGTGACGCGGAAGTTGAAGACGATACTGATTCAGTTCGTGAAGTCACTGAAGCAGCCGAAGTTGATTTGACTCAGGCGACGCCAAGCAAGAAAATTCTCAGGAACGGCCCTGCCGAAGAGTCGCTGCCCCAGCCCGGACAAACTCGGCCCAGCTATTTTTGGACTTGGCGATTGTTCAAAGAAGGATACTCGCTCGAGCACGTCATTCAGGTCCGACAATTAGATCGTGATACAACGTTCGAACACATGTTGCGAGCTGCGGAGAACAATTACGCAATTGAATCGAACTGGTTGTTTGACGAAGCGACTCTGGAAACTCTATCGAGTTTTGTTCAGCAGCACGAAGGCAAACGATTGCCTCAATTACTGGTCAACGTGCCTGACGAGATTGAGCCACACGAACTGCAGTTATTTTTGAAGAGTCAAAACAGGGCTTCTGCTGCGGCAGTGTCGACTGAGTAGCTCTCAGGATCAGCTGAAAAACGACCTGATACAAAGTGGCGGCGTCTCGCCGCCGTAGGCCGGCAATTACTACGGCGAAGCGCCGCGACCACGACATTAGCACTAGCATGCCATTACTTCCGAAGTTCCGCGATCTCGGCTTTAATCTGTTCGACTTCGGCTTCAATTTTTTCGACTTCGCCAACCTCATCCGTCTGGGCTCGCGCATCCTTCAACAGCTTCTGATATTTCTCTTGCTTGCGACGAAGCACTTCGAGACGCTTCTTGCTTTTCTTGTCCACGATATCCCCGCCGAAAACGATAGAGTTTAAACGCACAAAATCCGAACGAGTGAACCAACGTCAGGTCCACTCAGTCCGGATTTGCGTGTATTGTTGGAACAAGTATACCTAGCGTGGTTTTACTTCGCGAGTCTTGCGTTGGAATCCGATTGCGCCCAACGATTTGTAGACTTCTTCCAAAGTCTTTTCGCCGAAGTTAGAAATGCTGAGCAATTCCGCACGAGTCGTGTTCAGCAAATCCTTGACGGTGAAGATGCCTTTCTCTTCAAGGCAATTCGTGGTGCGAACAGTCAAGCCGATTTCTGCGGTGCTCAGTTCGAGCTTTTCACGCAAGTCACGAGCTTCTTCTTCTGCAGCACTAAGTGGAATTCTGGTTCTAGCCATCGGGGTCCCTCCCTAAAATTGTATGAAAGAATTCATTGAAACTCCGGTCGACAGATCCAATGCTTGACCTCGGTGTCGAAGTTGATCTACATCACGGGAGATGCATTTGTCGTCCTTGTTTCAAACTGCTGTGGTTATACCATAAGGTGACAAGGCTCAAAGCATACGAGCCGATTTTCACTCAGCTTTTTTGGCTTAACCGCTAGCAAGCACAAACGACCTCACGCCACTCAACGACCAACCAACATGGCAGTCGAAACTCAACAGGATCTTATTCACGGGTTAAATGACGGTCAGCGAAGTGCCGTTCAGCAAACCGACGGTCCGTTGTTGATTATTGCGGGACCAGGTAGTGGGAAAACCCGTGTCATCACGCATCGCATCGCCTTCATGATCGCCAAAGGAATTCCTTCATGGCAAATCGTTGCGTTGACGTTCACTAATAAAGCCGCCGACGAAATGCGGAACCGGCTAAATAAACTTTCGCCCGGCAACCTTACTTGGGCTGGAACGTTTCATCGTTTTTGCTCGCGACTGCTCCGTCAATACGCCGCGCTCGTCGGCTTGCAAGAGAACTACACGATCTACGATATGGGGGACAGCAAAAAAGTCCTTAAACATGCGATCGCCAATGCGGAAATCGATGTCAAACATTTCAGCGCCGATAAGATCGGCAATGAGATCAGCAACCTAAAGAATGAAGGAGTCTCACTCGAACACTTCATTCCGCGTCCCGGAAACGTGATGGACAAAATCTTGAGTAAGGTCTATCCGGAATATCAAAAGTTGTTGCAGATGGCGAACGCCGTCGACTTCGATGACTTACTGTTGCACTGCGTCGACCTGCTGCGCGACAATCCGGAGCTTCGTGAAAGCTTGGACCTGAAGTTTACTTACATGATGGTGGACGAATACCAAGACACGAATCGGGCTCAATATCAACTGATTCGATTGCTCAACCACAACGTGCAGAACCTTGCCGTCACGGGTGACCCCGACCAATCGATCTACGGTTGGCGCGGTGCCAATATTTCGAACATTCTTGATTTTGAGAAAGACTATCCTTCGGTTTCGGTCGTACGACTGGAAGAGAACTACCGCAGCACCAAATCGATCCTGCGCGTCGCTGACCAGTTGATCGAAAACAACGTTCGGCGAAAAAAGAAATCGCTCATCACGGCCAACGACGAAGGCAAGCCGGTTCGGTTGGTCGCCTACCCGTCGCCGCAAGATGAAGCCGCTGACATCGCTGATTCGATTGCGTTGGCGATTCAAAAAGGTAATCGACAAGCCAAAGATTTTGCGATTCTGTATCGCACGAACTGGTTGTCTCGTGCCTTCGAGCACACGCTTCGCCAGTGCGGCGTGCCGTATCAGGTTCTCAACGGTCACGAGTTCTACCAGCGAAAAGAAATCAAGGACATCATCGCGTATCTACATTTACTAAACAATCCAAACGACAGCGTTGCGTTCGAACGGATCGTCAATATTCCATCGCGAAAGATCGGAAAAGTAACGCTGACTCGGCTGCAACGCTATTCACGTGAGAATTCGATCTCGATGATGGAAGCAGCCCGCAACTGCGAACAGATTGAAACCATCAAGAAGGCTGTTGGGAAACGGATCCTTGCCTTCGTCGAGTTAATGGACGGGTTGTCCAAAGAAGTCGACAGCGAAGTCGAACCGGTAATTCGATCTGTCCTCGCGTCAACGAACTATCGCGAATGGCTGACCGACGACGGTAGCGAAGAAGCCTTCGAAAGAGCCGGCAACGTTGACGAACTGGTCGTCGCCGCTCAAGAATTCGACAACGAACATCCCGAGGATGGCGGACTGGCTCGTTACCTCGAACAAGCGGCTCTCGTTTCGGACACCGACGTTTGGGAATCTGATGCGAATTTCGTCACGATGATGACGATGCACGCCGCCAAGGGGCTCGAGTTTCCTTGCGTGTATGTTGTCGGGCTCGAAGACGGACTTTTGCCGCACGAACGCAGCGTCGGTAACGATGATGAAGTCGAAGAAGAACGTCGATTGTTGTTCGTCGGGATCACTCGCGCTGAAGAAGAGCTACAGTTTTCTCGTTGCTTGAATCGCTTCCGCCGCGGCAGCTATTGGCCGGCAATTCCCAGCCGTTTTCTGATGGAACTTCCTCGCGATGAGATGGAAATTTTCGGAGCACAGCATCAACAGGCGGGGATGACGGCGGACGATCTCCAACGAGCGATCGATTCGATGGACATTGTTGATGCTCCAGACTTCTCTGACTTGCCCGCGATCGACATCCACGCCAGCGACGCAGCGATCAGTGTCGGCGGAGACATGTTCGGCGAAAAAACTGTGGAACCGTCAGACGGAGAGCCCGCGGTAAAAAAACCTTCGATGGCCAGCATGATGACTGGTGCTGAACTTGCAAAGCAGCACCAAACCAATGCGACTGCCGATCGCCTCGAACCTGAAGCCTGTGAAGTCGGCATCGAGGTCGAACACGTGGAGTACGGTGTCGGGAAGGTTATCGCGATGACCGGAACAGGCCGCAAGTTAACCGCCACGATTAACTTTCCCAAAGTGGGTAACAAGAGGATCTGCCTCGCGTTTAGCAACTTGCGATTGCCTAGCTAAGGCTCAGGACCCTTGCATGATGTTTGTAGTAGCCGCCTTTTGGTGGCATTGCATGGCGGCCGATCGTTGTGCGAACACGCCTAAAGGCGTTAACCACAAACAACATACTCGGATCACGTCTCTGCGAGTTCACTGCTCGCCAAACGCAATCGCCAGCGGACAGTCTTCCAAATCCACCTCACTCCCATCGCGATACTTGCCCAAAACTTTGCGAGATTCCTCCGCCAACATCCGTCGCACCTCTCGACGCTTGCCTTTGACGCGGGGAATTTTCATGTGATCGTAAGCCGTCGTCTGATGCCGCATCCACGCGATGACCGCCGATTCTGCTCGACGTTCGATTGGAATCCGCTGAGTCCTCGCAACGGTGCCGCTTCCGACTGGGGTCGCATGTTCGCTAACGGCATTCGCCAGTCGTGTCGCCAAATCCAAATACGAATCATCGAAATTCAAAAACTGCAGAATCGCTCCCGTGAAATCTTCAACATACTGAGCCTGCTTCACATTGCGACGTTTGGCTGCAGCAGCTTGCTTTTTCGCGTAAGCCTCCGTCCCCCGTTCCGCTTCGAACTCAGCTTTGACAGTTGCAATTCGATCCGCGGGAGCCCAGACTCCTCGAGAGAACATCCGGCGTCCTTTTTTTTCCTTCACCGTCCAACTTGGTCCGCGAGCTTTTACTCGACGAGTGACTCCAGCGTCTCCCGGCGGCAACAACTCCCATCCAGCGGGAACCTCCAACACTGACCCATCTTCGATGCGAACAGTAGAAGGCTTCGGGCCCGGAGCAACGATTCGAGTTTCAGTTGGCATGTAGCATTTCTCAGCGTGTCGAATTGATTTACGGGAACGTTCGCCAATTGTAGGCATTTCCTCGCAAGCCAATGTCACCGCTGGGGATACCGATATTATTAAAATGACTTTGATGGAATCCACCGATGTATCGCGAGTCAACTTCGACCGGATCGCGATATTTGTGCGTCATCTTACCGTCGAGAATTCGAGAAACAACGGGATTGCGATTCTCAAAGTAAGCATCTCTTGAAAACGCCGTTGGCTGCGAATGATCTTGAGGCACGTAGTATCCGACGTGCCCCGCTGGCTTCACGAAGATCGGTGGATTGACTTGATGCGTCTTATTTTGAGCCGGCAGATTGAAGCGGCCACGGAAAAGTTGAGCTTCACAATCCTTTGAATCGGCAACACCCAACAGAGCTGTCACTAGAAGTGCCGTTGCAATCAGTCGCATCGTTTTTCTCCACAAAGCCATTTGGTCCAAGTCGTGCAGCACGAAGTGTTGCACCGTATAGACTTCGGAGATTCAGACTTTGAACAGACAGCTTGATGCGCAGCGGCGGATTAATGCGACCAAATCAACTCAGCGGAATGACAAACAGAATTGGAAAGCGCCAAATTTATCCGTAGAGAATTTCAGACGTTGGCGTCTCTGTTGTCTGAGGATCAAACTTTCGCAAACCAAGCTTTTGCAAGGCGACCAAAGAAACGTAGTACGGATTGAGCACCATGTAACGGTGAAACAATCGACGAGGCTCTTTCGTGAATCGAAACAGCCACTCGAGCCCAAGCTTCTGCATGAACGGCGGTGCTTGAGCGAGCTGCCCAGCATGAAAGTTAAACGCGGCGCCAACCGCAAGAACTGGCATCCGCAAATCGTCTTTGAATTCGTAAGTCCAAACTTCTTGTCGTGGACAGCCGAGCCCGACAAGTGTAATCGCCGCTCCACTGGCATTGATCGTGTCGACGATCTCACGCTTCTCTTCTGGAGACACCGTACGAAACTTCGACGGAAGTACGCCTGCAATTTTAAGCTCCGGAAATTTCTTCAGCAGGTTCTTTGAAAGATCGTCCAGCAATTCTCGCTTGCCACCGAACAGAAAGATTGGAATCCCTTCTGCAGCCGCTGCCTTACAAGTTTCCAGCATCAAATTCGGACCGTAAACGCGATCCTTAAGCTTGGTGCCGTGAATTGAATTCAGCGCCCAACGAACCGGTTGGCCGTCTGGCACGATTAGTTCCAGCTGATTTAGGCGATGTCGATGCACGTTGTCCATCACACCGGTCATGACTCCGTGCACGGCCAACGCAGAAACGCCAAACGGCTTCCGTTTCTTTGCCGCATCAACAATTTTCGCCGTCGCGGACTCGTAGTCGACGGCATCAATTTTTACGCCGACCAAATTGAACTTCCCAAGATCGATCATGACTTCACCGTCTCTTCATCCCAACGTTCAACATTGTGACCGTGGATCTCAGTCAGAATCGTCTTAACGTCTTTGGTCAACTTCCAATCGGGATAGTGACTCTGGAATTTGCTGACATCGCTGACATACCAAATATGGTCGCCCATGCGATTGTCTTCCGCGTAAGTGTATTCGAGCTTGTTGCCGGTGATCTCTTCGCTCATTTGAATCGCTTCCATCATCGAGCAGTGACTGAAGCGACTACCACCAATGTTGTATACTTCGCCTTTGCGAGGGTTGCGATAGAAATGATCGAACGCCTGAATCAAATCGTAGCTGTGTATGTTGTCGCGAACCTGTTTACCCTTGTAACCAAAAACCGTGTACGCTCGCCCGGTCATGGTGCACTTCATCAAGTAAGCTAAAAATCCGTGCAGCTGAGTGCCGCTGTGGTTCGGGCCAGTGAGGCAACCGCCACGAAACGCAGCCGTATTCATTTCGAAGTACTTGCCGTACTCCTGAACCAAAACATCGGCGGCGACTTTTGAAGCACCGAACAGGCTGTGCATGCAACTGTCGATCGACATATCTTCTTTGATGCCGTCGTTGTAGGCATGCGATGGATCGATTTCCCAGCGAAGTTCTTTTTCCTCGAGAGGCAATCGGTTCGGCGTGTCGCCATAAACCTTGTTGGTCGAAGTGAAAATGAAACAAGCCTTGGGGCTGTTCTCACGACAGGCTTGCAACAAGTTAAGCGTGCCGTTGGCGTTGACCGTAAAATCTTTCTTTGGGTCGCGAGCCGCCCAGTCGTGCGAAGGCTGAGCAGCAGTATGGACAATCAGCTTGATGTCCGAGCTGTACTTTTTGAACAAGTTATCGATCACGTCATCGTCGCGAATGTCCGCGCTGACGTGCTCGTAGTTGTCTCCTAGCTCCTGCTCTAGCTGGCCGCGTTGCCAAGCAGTCGAAGCTTCCGGGCCAAAGAACTCAGCTCGCATGTCGTTATCGATACCGATAACTTTCAGGCCCTGAGTAGCGAAATGACGACTGGCTTCGGAGCCAATGAGTCCGGCGGAACCGGTAACGATTGCAATGCCCATGAACTTTGCGTGTAGAAAAATTAGAAGGAATGGATTTCATCAACGGGAGATTATCTCACGTTATGTGGGCTCATTCTAATTCCGAGGGTGGGTCGGTCAACGAGAAAAGATCGACGTTAACCAACAAGTCATGCACGTTGTAAACGTTATAACGATTTTTTAAGTTCTATCGTTAGTTGGAACGAATGACCTTAATGAGCTGGACAGTCACGTTGCACAGCTTTGATGGCCAACCCTGACGCCAACCTCAGTGCAATTGCAAGTTAGGCATCGATCGAAGCCAAAAGTTAAACTATTCGTAAGAGAACTTGTGAACCGTTGTGTGGCTCAATGTTTGCCCTGGCTTGAGCAGTGTCGTTGGGAAATCAGGCTGATTTGGGGAATCAGGGAAGTGTTGCGACTCGAAGCAAATCGCACCGCCTTTGTCAAATCCACCGCTGCTCGGCTGGCCGTTGAAGTGATTGGCTGTGTAAAGCTGAAAGCCCGGTTGCGTGGTGAAAACGGTCATCTTCCGACCTGATTTTGGATCTCGGACACTCCCTAGCAGAGCTAATTCATTGGCGGACTTTCTCTTTACGACGTAGCAATGATCGTAGCCGTTAGACCCAGCCGGCGCGGCTTTCATTCCCGCACTGATCAATTTCGTTTTCTGATAGTCTAAAAACGCGTCGCCTTTGGTTGGCAACATTTTGCCAGTCGGAATCAGCGTGTCATCAAACTCGAGAACCTGCTCACATGCGAGCATGAGTTCGTGATCCATCACGGTGCCAGATCCGGCTCCCGCAATGTTCCAATAGTTGTGATTGCAAATGTTGACGTGAGTCGCAGTGTCTGTCGTGGCCGTGAAAACCATCTTCAACTGATCCTCTTCGTCCAGCGTGTACTCAGCAACAACTTTGACTTCGCCCGGATAGCCTTCGTCTCCATCCGGACTGGTAAGAGTGAATCGAACACCGACCTCGCTGTCAGTCTTGATTGCTTCGCTGGCCCAAATCTGTTTGTCAAAGCCTTTGTTGCCGCCGTGAAGGTGATGTGGTCCTCCGTTGGTTGCGAGTGTGTACTCTTTTCCATCCAAAGAGAATTTCCCGGATGCGATACGATTGCAATATCGCCCAATGGTTGAGCCAAAGTAGGAACTGCACGCTTCGTAGCCGGCCATGTCATTACAACCCAAAGTAACGTTGACGGATTCTTCACCGTCAGCTTTCCCGGGAACATGCATCGCAACGATTGTTGCGCCATAGTCCATCATTTCTAGAACGTAGCCGTTGCTGTTACTGCAAACAAACTTTTTGACTGCTCGCCCGTCCTCGGTCTCACCAAACGGTTCTTCAACGACGTCGAGAGCAAGCTGTTGGGATGCTTCTTGCGTATCAGACAGCGAAAACTCTAAGGCGTCGTCCGCGACCGATTCAGATGATTCGCTGTTGGCATTTGCACTTTGGGGCGCAACACGAATCATTGCAGTCGCAGCGCAACCGAACACAAACGCAAGAATTATGATACCCAATCTCATGTCGTCCTCTTATCATCCTGATAGGAAAAGTGCGTGAGACGTCTCAAGTCTCCGTCCAGAGGGAATGTAGTCCGTCGTGGCCTGCATTCAGATGGCCCGCATTATGGTGACGCTTGGCCATAAAGGCAACAACATAGCCCGTTGGAACTGAAAATCCCTGCAATTCGAGGATTCAGGGGTGTTTCGCCACCATCAGAACCGCTGAGCGGGAGAGCAGGGGTCAGTTGGCGATAGTCCAAAATCCAAAAAGAAAAGCTCTCGACGGTCGTGCCATCGAGAGCTCAGTCTATCTATCTATCTATTTGACGTGAATTCAAACTCTATCGCTTGAAGTCATTCGAACGAACACTCTGGTCCGCCGTCACGTTGCCACGATTCGATTCAACTTCAAACTCGTCGCCGAAGAATTTCGTCGTTCCTTCTGCAACTTCACGTGAATCAGACTCGTCGCAAGAAAGGAATGCTCGGAACACGTGCGTTCCACGCTTATTCGCAATCGACGTCACCTGGAAAGTCATCGACTGTCCCGGATCGATCTGTGAAATTGGAGCAAAGATGACCTGGCCAGGAACGATTCGATTTTGAAGTCCCGTCGCCTTGCTTGGTTCGATGCCCTCAGAGAATTGCATCAGCAGTTCGACGCCTTTGGCTGCACGGCTACCGCGATTCTGAACCGTAATCTCGTACTCTGTTTCTTCTCCCGTTGGCAGTGGTCCCTTCGGATCCTGCACGCTCAGCACGAGGTCAGCAATGGTTTCAACTGTTGTGATACAAGCAGCTGCTGCAGTTGCGACCTTAGTTGGATCGTCCTTATGACGAACGCCTGCTTCAAATTGAAGTTCGCCATCGCCCTCAAGTTCACAATCGATTTCGAACGTTTTGCTTTGAGCTGGAGCCAGTGCTCCGATCTGCCAAAGGATTCCGCCGTCAGACTTCTTGACGCCATCGATTCCACCGAGGTACTTGGCACCTTTGGGGAATGCGACCGCAGTCTCAAGACTGTTGCCTGTCGCGTCGCCGATGTTGGAAACGGTAACTTTGTAGCGAGCCATCGTGCCCGAGTATTTCAACGCTGGCCCTTCAAGCGTTACGCCAAGAACGGCTCGACGAACAACGACTTCCTGCGAAGCGTCCGTTGCCAGATCTCCATCAGCAACCGCACTGGTGGTCAAAGTTAGCTGACCCGCAGTTCGAGCGGCTAACTCAATATCAAATGTTGACTCTTTCCCGGCGGGAATATCTCCAATCGAAGATCGATCTCCACCGAACTCCTCTGGAAGCATCACGATGACGTTTTCGGCGTCTCCTGATCCCGGGTTGCGAACAGTAACTGAAAACATTGCAGTCTCGCCGAACAGAACTTCACCAGGTCCAGACATCGACATCTCAAGTTTTGGCTCAGTCACCTGAATGTTAACTGCTCCCATACGAGGAACCAACGTCCACTCAACAGCCAAGTCAAACAGTTCAGCTTTTCGAGGAACAGCAACGACGGTTGCAGAGTGAGTCTGACCGGGTGGAATTCGATCGATCGTCCACAGGATGCGAGCTTGATCTTGTCCGTCGGTGACTTCTTTTTTGCCCGTTGTCAGGTTTGTATTTTGCACGTCGACCCATTGAGGAACATTGATCCCTACGAGTACGTCTTTGGCTTCCGTGCGACTGTTGTTGGAAACTTCGACGCGGAATGAAGCCTGTTTGTTGACACCAATCGATAGCGGGCCAAACGTTTCTACTTCGATTCCGGGAGCATTCAACGACAACGCAGCTTTGTCTTTTCTAGTAGCCGTCAACGACTCAACTTGAGCCGATGCCGGACGGACGTTTCGGTCAATCGTGCGCTGAACTGGATTGACGATGGCTTTTTGTTTTGGAGCCACGGCAACGGTTGGTCTCGGTGCTGGCTTGCTGGCGACGACTTCTTGCCTTGAAGCCGATGTCGTTGCTTTGGGTGCTGGAGCTTTCGCAACTGGACGTGCAGGAACTTTGAACTGGCCAACTTCTGGTGCCGACATACCAAATGATCCAGAGGCAGCTTGCTGAACAGGAGCTGGTTTTGGTTGTGGCTCAGGAGCACGAAAACGAGATCCGACAATCGGTCCAACTTTAGGCCCTTCGGTTCGCATCTGGTTGACTTGCGCCGCGAAACGATCCATCGAAGTTGATGCTGCCGCTCTTGCAGCCGACAATCCAGCAGCTGCGTTTTGAATTGCAGCAGGACGTTGCCTCGGTGTACCAGCCAAAACCGCAGGAACGCTTGGCTCTTGCGTGGCAGGTTCCTGATAGCTCGTTTGAGCAATCGTGTTTTGTTGCTGAGTATTCCAATTTGGCAGCGATTCATCACTGAGCGTTCGCTGCAATCGTTGTGTGTCACCGGGAGCAACGTGAACCGAAGGCGGAGCCGCCTGCGATTCAGCGGGCTGGTACCGCTGCGATGGCGGCCTCACGTTTTGTTGTTGATTTTGAGCGAGCGACGAGTCAGCTGTTGCTACGATGAGCAATGTCAGCAATGACCATGTGGCGATTTTGTGGATACGTTGAGCTAGCATGACTTCCTGCCTTGGAATTCGAGTTTGTCCGTCCATGGATCATCGAGTTTAACGATTGTGCGGGTTTAGTAAAAACCGTCAGCTTTTCCGATTTTCATGTAGAAATCCGGTTTTATCGTTTTAGTAGCACTCGCCAATGAATGCGAATCAAGGTTCTATTAGCGGAATCGCGGCCCGAACACAATCGAGATCGATCGCTATCTCAACGAAGCAACGAAGTACTTTCAGGGAGTTACAAACATGCCAATCAAAGCAATTTTCTTTGACATCGGAAACACGTTGATCACCAAGAAGCAATGGCTGCCGGGCTCCAAAGAGTTCGTGCTGACGATGCGTCAAAACAAAGTTCGCGTTGGACTGATCTCCAACACGGGCAACTTGGACCGCGAAGCGTTAGCAAAACTGTTGCCGCCAGATTTTGATTTCGGCTGGTTCGAAGAAGGGCTAACGTTGCTATCGTCCGAAATCGGAATCGAAAAACCCGACATTGGATTGTTTTCGCTCGCCGTACAGCACACCCGTTTCTCGCCTTGGGAAACGATGTTCGTCGGCGAGAGCTTGACGGAAACGTTGGCGGCTCAAAGAGCTGGCATGCAAACCGGGAGAATTGCCGATCCGAAATTGGACTATGCGGCGCTCCGTAAGTTCCTCAGCTAGTCGATAAAGTAAAGCCACCACATCAATCAAAGCACCAACAATTCGGGCTTGCCTCTGTTTTCTGTCGTCTGTATCAAACTCTTTGGATGCAGAACGTAAATTGAGGGCAACGAATGATAACGCTCAAAATCAACGATTCGATGGAGTGTGAAAACTGTGGACACTCCGAACTGAATTCGTTCATCGACAAACACGACCATCGGCTTCTTCATTGTCCGGCTTGCCTGCTGTATCAAAAAGGCATTCCCTGCGATGAGGAAGTGTATGAAGAGTCTTACCACGAAGTTTACGCTTCGCGTCGCGATGCGAAGATTGTTACGGCCCGAATTCGTCTTGGTGCGTTGACCAAACACGTAGACCAACGCAACTCTACCGCCAAGCCGACGAAACAGTCACCGCTCAAGATGCTGGACATCGGCTGCTCGATTGGTGCGACCGTAGAAGCCGGAAAACGAATGGGTTGGCAAGCAGTTGGAGTCGACGTCAGCGAGGACGCCGTGAACTACTGCCAAAGCCAAGGACTTGATTGCCAAAAAATTGAAGGACCAGAGCTTCCGTTTGAAGACAACACTTTCGATGTCGTCACCAACTGGCACGTCATCGAACATGTCACTGACGTAAAAGCAACGCTTACGGAATGGTATCGCGTCGTGCGACCGGGCGGCTTAATGGTTCTGGAAACTCCAGACTCACAATGTTACAAAGCAAAAAAGCTTGGCCCTGACTATGAAAAGTTCTGGCCCAAAGCACATCTCTACACGTTCACCCGAAGCAACATGTGCTCGCTGTTGGAGCAATCGGGTTTCGAAATTCTACCTTCGCAAACCATCGAAAAGCTCACCGCATTGCCACCGCACTTAACCGCTTACGGTGCCGCCTATCGCGGCTGGCGTAAACTCAATCGGGCCGTTGGATTTTGCAAATCAATCGAAGTCTGTTGCCGCAAACCACTTTAAGCCAGATCAAGTTGACGCAGCCATGATTGGAACCATCGTCGCCACCATGACTGCAGTTTGAACTGCCGTGATCGCACCCTTGGTCGCGGAGTTGGCAAGGATATCGCCGCTCGCCAATTCGACGATTCGATCCTTATGTTGCCGTAATTCTTCTTTCGGAAAGTTCGCCTCCAACAAACCGGAGTGCTTCGCCAATGCGATCAGAATTGCGGTTGCCGAATCTGGTTCTGCACCTTCGTGAAACATAAACTTCCCCATTCGGTTACGAACCGAATTCTCCCACGATCCGTCCAACTCCGGGTAGACTTGTTGCGTAAAGAGCCACAGCACTTTTCTTTCATCTTGCTTTAGCGCGCCGATCTGACAAAGCTGTTCTGCAACGCGATGTTTCAACTTTGGAATACTAGCGCCTGCCTGAACCCAACGCTGAAGCCCATGGTTCTTCTTTGACGCGGCAATCTTTTGCAAAAGCTCGTCAAGGATCGAATCGCCCGTGGGTGATTCGTCGACAACTGCGACAGTCTGTTTCTTATCGTCGTTGGCGACAATTCGCTCCTGGATCAGCAACTCGCTAACCATCGCGCCGGCGATCGAATACAGAAACATACCTCCAGAAAACGTTCCGACATCATCTCGGATCGCAAGCAACATTAGTTCGTGTTGAAGAAGTAGTTTCGTTTTCATCATGAGTCTCCGGGCTTAAGATTTGCCAACAGTTCGCCGTCGAGCATCATCTATTGGAAAAATTCTCTTTTTTCTAGCCAACTTCAACATCACCTTCCCAATGGCTCTATGTAAGCGTCGGGGAGAGCGCCGATGCTGGAAAACCCAAATAGGTGCACCCTCTTCAGGCAATCGTTCCTAGCGTCTACCTCGCCGCAATGTTTTCAAACGAGGTCAACCAAAAACGGATTCGTGGCCTTTTCCTGACCAATCGTTGAAGGCGGCGTGTGCCCGCAGATGAATTGCATATCGTCGCCCAATGGCAAGATCTTTTTGGCAATACTGTCCAACAATTGCTGATGATTTCCACCGGGCAAATCCGTGCGGCCAATCGAGCCTTGAAACAACACGTCGCCCATCAAGATCAACTTTGATTCGTTGCATACATAAACAACGTGCCCCGGCGCATGGCCTGGCGTGTGGAGTACCTCGAACTTGTGATCGCCGATCGACAATGCATCGCCTTCTTGCAGCCAACGATCCGGAGTCGCATTGAACATGCCGCTCATGCCGTATCCTGCCGCCACAATTTCGATGTTATCCAGCAACATTTTGTCTGCTTCATGCGGACCAATGATCTCAACGGCCAACAGCTTCTTGAGTGCTTCCGCTCCGCCGGCGTGATCAAGATGACCGTGCGTAAGCCAAATCGCTTCCACGGCGACGCCAAGCTTTTCGACTTCGCCAGCGATCTTCTCCGCCTCACCACCGGGATCCAACACGATTCCTTTCATCGTTTGGTCATCAAAAATAATGCAACAGTTTTGTTGGTAGTCGGTTACGGGAACAACTTGAATTTTCAGCATTGGATATTTAGTTGAGATGCGAATTGGGAAACTGAGATGAGTAAAACCGTGAAGTTAGTCCGTATCCAAAACAACCCAAGTCTTGGAAATCAAATCGTGCAAACTGCGGCCTTGACGATAGACCATCATGAGACCAATGTCGACCAACGTAAAAACCAGGGCGGCGGTCACGACAAGGTTCCCCGCGAAAATAGCCCAATCGGATGACTCCATTGAGACGTTGGCTAAAAGAACGAACCACATCAAAATCATCCGCATCAAACTTCGCGTGCCCATCGTTTGCCCCGTCGCCTTCAATCCAAACTCGT
>CAZORS010000062.1:0-25488 GCA_964582025.1 uncultured Pirellulaceae bacterium
TCAAAGCTCCGGACCCAACGGAAGTTCCCATCGCATTCGCGACGTCGTTGGCTCCGATATTCCAGGCAACGTAGAAACCGCAAACCAGAATCAGACCAATCAGTACGTATTCGACACCCATTTCGTGTGGTGACCTTGTTTAAGGGATGGTGGACAAGTAGCAGAGAAGAATGAAAAGCGACTATTTCAGGCTGAGCGTTTTCAAGACTCGATCAGCAAGATTTTCAGAAACGTTACTCAATCGCCCGAGCGTGCGAGTGAATCGCATCCAAAGATGAAATTCGCCGGTTGAGAAATCAGTATCATGGGCATAAAGTTTTTTGAGCAAGCTCATCTGCACGACATCTGCTTGGTGTTCAGTAAACGCTGCGTCTTTGGCTAGACTGCGAATTCGCTCCGCTTCGGTTCCGCCAAAACCAGCTTCGATTAGTTCGTCCAGTTGACTGATGATCGAAGCACAGATTGTGCACGCATTGATGTTCAGTTCGAGGAACTTGTCAAAATCGGCTCGAATGTCATCCGGAAACGGAAGCTTGCGAATCGTCAGGACTTTACAAACATCTTCCGCCGTATCGGCAAGTGAATCTTGCAGAGAAAGAATCTCCAAGACTTCACCGCGATCGATCGCCATAAAAAATCGCTTGAGCAACCGTTCGCGGATGTCGTCCTTGATTTGATCGGCTTGATGTTCAAGCTTCGAGACTTCATAAGTTAAGCCTTCAATCAACTCAAATTGACCTCCCTTGACGGCGTCAACCACCTCGGACATCTTGTCGATACATTTGTTTACTTGTTCCATGTGTTGTTGGATTTGGCCAAATGGCGATCTTCCAAACAACTTCCCAATCGTGCTCATAGCAGATGTCACCAATACTTCCATCGATAGTTCGTCGTGATCATAATATTAAGAAATCTTAACTGTAAGTGGCCAATCAAAATTGTGTCGAAATACCTGTCCAATCTGAGGGTTGGAGCATGAGATTTCCTCGGGCATTGCGTCGGCTTTTGTTGGGCTACCTGATTTTGCATCTGATCGCGGCCGGAATTTTTGTGCTCGTGCTGACGCAATTGGTGCGGAACCAAATGGTGCGAGATGCTCGGTCTCAGATGGAGGCCATGACGACGATGCTTGCTGAGCACATCGATGAGCTAGATGACAAGATGAGGTCGGCCAGTTTGCCGAAGCACGTAAAGCAGATTGGCGAAAAGACCGAGATGCGATTCACGCTCATTACTGAAGACGGCATCGTCGTCGCTGACTCGATCACCGGCACGAAAGACATTGGTCCTCACGGAAACCGCGAAGAAATTTTGGCCGCAGATCGACACGGCGTCGGCTTCTCGCAACGACACAGTGATACGTTAAATCAATCCATGATGTACTTGGCTCGCAAGTATGAGCCCGGCGGTTTCGTTCGGGTTGCCGAGCCAATGGCTTCGATCGACAAAGCTGTCAGCGCAGTGCAAAAATACGTTTGGACGTTTGCGATTCTGTTTGGAGCTTTGACTGCGTTAGTAACGGCGTTTCTTTCGTCACGGTTCTTGCGTCCGCTGACGTTGTTTTCAAATGCAGCCCGAAAAATTGGCGAAGGAGAATACGAGAGCTTTCCGGCAGTTCATCATCGCCACGATGAGTGGGGGGAACTTGCGGATGCGTTCGAGCAAATGCAGTCCGAGCTAAAGCGTCGCGAAAGTCGACTCAGTGAAAATAGTCAGCGGTTGGAGGCGGTTCTGTCGAGCATGATCGAGGGCGTCGTTGCTGTTGAGCCAAATGGAAACGTCATGCTGGCCAACGGTGCTGCTTGTCGAATGCTGTCTTTTCATCGAGACAAAATCGTTGGACGCAAGTTGTCTGAGATCGTCCGTATTCCAGAACTTTCGGAAGCCATCGAAACGTCACAGCGGGATCGCACATTTTCGAAAACAGAATTTAAAACAATTGGAGATTTCAGCCGCACATTGAAAGCTCGCGTTTCGATGCTGGCTGATGAGGACAAGCCCGGCGTCGCGGTCGTTTTGCACGATGTTACCGAGCTGCGGCAGCTTGAAACGATGCGGCAAGACTTCGTCGCCAATGTTTCTCACGAGTTGAAGACTCCGTTGGCATCGATCAAAGCCTACGCGGAGACGTTGCGATTGGGTGCACTTCATGATGAAAGCAAAAATGTTCAGTTCCTTGAGCAGATCGAATTTCAAGCGGACACGTTGAACCAGCAAATCCAAGACTTGCTACAGTTGGCTCGCGTCGAATCTGGTGAGAAAACGTTCTCGATTGCTGACGTTGACGTGAACTTGATTTGCGAATCTCTGCACCGCCAGTTTCTGAATTCGGCCTTGGGCCGGCAACTCGAGTTGCATCTTCAGCTCGATCAGCCTCATGCGACGGCTCGATGTGATGCTGAAGCGATTGAAACGATCATAAAAAACCTTGTCGTCAATGCGATTCACTACACTCCCGAAGGTGGTCGCGTTTCAATTTCGACAAAGGTCGATGGGGACTGGGTTGCCATCAGCGTCATCGATACAGGCATCGGCATTGCCAAAGACCAGCAGGCTCGCATTTTCGAGCGATTTTATCGCGTAGACAAAGCTCGCTCGCGTGACATGGGCGGAACGGGGCTAGGCTTGGCGATTGTGAAGCACTTGACGCAAGCCTTCGGGGGGGCGGTGACACTAGAGAGCCAGCTTGGCAAAGGAACGCAATTCCATGTGCGATTGCCGAAGGCGAAGATGACGGGGTAAGCTCGTACACATCGATGCTTTTTCTGCTGTCTCGTTGCTGTAATTTCCTGACTACTGCGGGCCTTCCCTCTCTTTCAAATACTCCAGCTTAAGCCAGCAAAGATAGATGGGGGAACCAGCAACGCCGTTTTCGTTTAATGGTTGCTGAATTTACATAAGCAAAAGACCGTTCCGATTGCGTTCGCTTATCCTAATGAGTTATCAGTTAGATATATTTTGCGCAAAAGTGCCGATTTACCGGAAATAGTCTGTGAAAAAATTCACGAAGTCGATAACATTGCAACCGCGTGAGCGGTTTAACTTCTCGATGGTTGTGCCACCTAGGTGAAAATCTCCGCGACCACCCCAAGACGAAATCGCTCCCTTTGGATAGCATCCTCACTGTTAAAAACAGTGGCGACTGTCGCACGAAGCGACGGCGAAACTTTTCCACCACGACCGCACGGAATTTTCCATGCTCAAAACAATCAAAAAGGGATTGGATGTTCCAATCTCCGGGGCTCCGATCCAGGATATTTCTAACGCTCCATTGCCAGCGACGGTGGCGATTCTCGGCGACGACTATGTTGGGATGCGTCCTAAGCTGTTGGTTGCTGTAGGAGACAAAGTAAAAATCGGAACGCCTGTCTTCGAAGACAAGAAAACCGAAGGCGTCGTTTTTACATCGCCAGCGGCAGGAACGGTTAAGGAAATAAATCGCGGTGCAAAGCGCCGTTTCCTTTCATTGGTGATCGATGTCGATGGCGATGCCGCCGAGTCATTCGATAGCCACAATAATCTTGGTGGTCTGAACCGCGAAAAAGTTCAGGACTTGTTGGTCAAGTCTGGTCTCTGGACGGCACTTCGAACTCGTCCGTTTAGTAAGGTCCCGCTGCCGGGTACCGAACCGCATTCATTGTTTGTCACCGCGATCGACACCAATCCTTTAGCTCCCGATGCTGAGTTAATCATCGAGTCGCAAAAGGAAAACTTCGTCAACGGTTTGACGGTTCTGACAAAGTTGACCGAAGGTAAGACTTTCGTCTGCACGCAAGAAGATTCACGCGTCCCAGGGGAGAATGTTCCCAACGTTAGTTTCGCACAATTCGCAGGCCCGCATCCTGCTGGCTTGGTCGGAACCCACATCCACTTTCTTGATCCGGTCAACGAAAATAAGACCGTTTGGCACATCAATTACCAAGACGTGATTGCCGTCGGACATCTGTTTGCGACTGGCGAATTGATGACCGAACGCGTCATTGCATTGGCTGGCCCTCAGGTCGAAAATCCTCGATTGCTTCGCACGCAACTTGGAGCTTGCATCGATGATTTGACCGAAGGCAACGCGAATCTTGAGAACGCTCGCGTGATTTCCGGTTCGGTTCTGACCGGCCGTGCGGTTGAGTCACCAGAGAACTATTTGGGGCGATATCACAATCAAGTTTGTGTGCTGGAAGAAGGCACTAAGCGAGAGTTTCTCGGCTGGCAGCTTCCGGGACCGGACAAGTATTCGGTTACTCCGATTTACGCGGGCTCTTGGCTGAAGAAACTGTTCCCGATGACAACCAGTAGCGGCGGAAGCAAGCGTGCGATGGTCCCGATGGGGACTTACGAAAAAGTAATGCCGATGGACATTCTTCCGACGCAGCTTTTGCGTTCCATCATCGTCGGTGCTGAAACCGGCGACACGGAAGACGCTTTGAAGCTAGGAGTTCTTGAATTGGATGAGGAAGACCTATCCCTGTGCACTTTTGTGTGCCCGGGGAAATACGATTACAGTTCGATCCTGCGTGAGAATCTCACCACTATCGAGAAAGAAGGATAACTTCACATGTTGAGACAACTGTTGGACAAAGTGGAGCCGCTCTTTCACAAAGGCGGTCCGCTGGAAATTCTCTACCCGCTGTACGAAGCGAACGATACGTTCCTGTACACGCCGGGAGAAGTCGCGAAAGGGAAGACGCACATCCGTGATGCGATCGACACAAAGCGAATGATGAGCATGGTGATCCTTGCGTTGTTGCCATGTATTTTCATGGCTTGCTACAACACGGGCTATCAAGCACAAAAGACAATTGGCCTGACCGGTTACACGCCACCGATTCATGATGTTGCAGAAATGATCTGGAGCGGTTCATGGCGTTACGCGGCACTTGATGTGATTGGCGTCGATGTTGCTGGCCAAGCCAAAGACGCCGGCTTCATGAGCCCTTCGACCATCCTGCCATGCTTTATTCACGGGCTGTTGTTCTTCTTGCCAGTTTACATCGTCTGCATGGCAGTAGGTGGAACGTGCGAGTTAATCTTCAGTGTGATTCGCGGCCACGAAATTAACGAAGGCTTCCTCGTGACAGGAATGCTGTTTCCGCTGACGTTACCCGCGACGATTCCGCTCTGGCAAGTCGCCGTTGGGATCGCGTTTGGGGTCGTGATCGGAAAAGAGATCTTCGGCGGAACGGGAAGGAACTTCCTCAATCCAGCTTTGACGGCTCGAGCGTTTTTATATTTCGCGTACCCGAAACAGATCAGTGGCGACAAAGTTTGGACTGCTGTGGGCACCTTCGGCGAGACAGCCACTTCGGATGCCGTTGATGGTTACTCCGGTGCAACGATGCTCGGCTACGTTGCCAACGCGAAGGAAGGCACCATTTCAGAAGTCATCACTCAGATGGGCGTCGATACAACGGCGTCGACTAGCTGGCTGCAGTGCTTTATCGGAAACATGCACGGATCGATGGGCGAAACCAGCACGCTGGCTTGCTTGATCGGTGCTGTGATTCTGATCGCCACGGGCGTTGGTTCCTGGCGAACCATGGCTGGCGTGGTTGCCGGCATGGTCGTGTTCTCGCTGATGTTAATGCCGTTCAGTGCTCCGATCATGAACCTCGGCCCTTTCTGGCACTTGGTGATCGGGGGATTTGCATTCGGTACCGTCTTCATGTCGACCGACCCTGTATCGTCTGCGATGACGAACGAGGGACGAATCATTTATGGTTTACTGATCGGCTTCCTGACTGTCTTAGTCAGAGCCATCAATCCAGCCTTCCCCGAAGGGATCATGCTGGCCATTCTTTTTGCTAACGTTTTCGCTCCGCTGATTGACTGGTTTGTAGTCGATCGCAACATCAAGCGACGGGAGGCTCGTTATGCCACTTGAGAATCTTAAGAAGTTCAAAGATGCACCAGTCAACACGGCGATCATTGCCGGTAGTTTGTGCTTGGTCTGTGCGTTTGTTGTTTCGCTTGCGGCCTCAAGCCTCAAATCGATCCAGAGCTCGAATATTGCACTCGACCGCAAGAAAAACTTGCTGGCAGTGACGAAGTTTCCTGCTGAAGCGATGGCCAATCGTGATTCAATCGTGTCAAACTTCGAAGACAACTTCGACGTCAAGATTATTGACATGAGCACCGGTGAGGAAGCTTGGGAAGCTTGTAGAGATGCCTTGAAGTCGATCGGCAAGACTTGGGAAACCGAGAAAGAAGTCATAGACAACTATGACCAGTTTACGATTTCCAAAACGAAGCGCTCCGAGGTTGCTGACCGGATCGAAGGTGATGACCCGGCGAACATCAAATATCGCGAGAAGTTTTCACACGTCTATATCCTGAAGAACGAAGACGGTAGCCCGAAGACTTACGTCTTTCCAGTTCGTGGCTACGGACTTTGGTCAATGATGCGAGGTTACCTCGCCGTGAAACCTGACTTTCAAACTGTTGAAGGACTTGTATTCTACGATCAAGCCGAAACGCCCGGCCTCGGCGGCGAAGTTAAGAGCCAGCGTTTTAAAGATGCTTGGCCTGGCAAGAAGCTGTATGCCGAAAGCGGAGACGTTCAGATTCGCATGATTAAGAATGCTCCCAAAGACGACCACAGCATCGATGCACTTTCGGGGGCAACCATCACTTCAAACGGCGTGACGAACGCCATGGAGTACTGGATGGGGCCGCAAGGTTTCAAAAACTACATCGATCGCCAAAAGGGCATTGCTCCCGAATCCGGCGACGAAGAAGCAAAAACATCGGCTGCTGAAACTCAGGAGACAGGAGTTCGAAATGGCTAAAGCAAAAACAACCAAAGAACTGATCACTGAACCAGTCTTTGACAATAACCCAATCGCGTTGCAGATCCTTGGCATCTGTAGTGCTCTGGCGGTAACGACTCAGTTGACGACATCGGTCACGATGGCGATCGCCGTTGTGATCGTGACCGCCTGCTCCAGTGCAGCAGTTGCTTTGATTCGCGAGTACATCCCGTCAAGCATTCGGATCATCTGCCAGATGACGATCATCGCTTCGATGGTGATTCTGGTCGATCAAGTTTTGCGTGCTTTCTTTTACGACCTGAGCAAAGAGCTTTCGGTTTTCGTTGGCTTGATCATCACGAACTGCATCGTGATGGGGCGAGCAGAAGGCTTTGCGATGAAGAACAATCCGATCGCCAGTTTCTGGGACGGATTGGGCAACGGGCTTGGCTATGGCTTGATCCTGATTGTGGTCGGCTTCTTCCGCGAGCTATTTGGAAGCGGCAATCTCTTTGGAATCAACGTTTTACCGCTTAAGGCTGACGGTGGTTGGTACGAGCCGAATGGCTTGATGCTGTTGTCGCCAAGTGCGTTCTTCATTATTGGAATTTTCATCTGGGTTTTGAGGACCTTCAAGCCTGAACAGATTGAGGCTAACTAACCATGTTTGAATTTGATCTTTCTGCGTTGACGTCGCTGTTTCTAAAGTCAGCCTTCGTCGACAACCTTGCTCTCGCCTATTTCCTTGGAATGTGCACGTTCCTAGCCGTTTCTAAGAACGTCAAGACTGCTCTTGGTTTGGGTGCTGCTGTGATTGCGGTCCAAGTTATTACGGTTCCTGTCAACTGGGCGATTAAGGAAGCGTTCCTCAAGGAAACCGGCTTGATCGGTATCGACTTGATGTTCCTGAATCTAATTTGCTACATCGGCGTGATTGCCGCGAGTGTTCAGATCCTCGAAATGTTCTTAGATAAGTTCTTCCCGGCTCTGTTCAATCAGCTTGGAATTTTCCTTCCATTGATCACCGTTAACTGTGCGATTCTTGGTGGAACATTGTTTATGGAGCAGCGCGACTACAACTTTTTTGAGTCCGTCACGTTTGGTGCCGGAAGTGGATTCGGTTGGGCAGCTGCGATCGCTGGTCTAGCGGGAATTCGCGAGAAGCTTAAGTACTCGGACATTCCTCCCGGTCTGCGTGGGCTTGGGATTACGTTCATCATCGTTGGCTTGATGGCACTTGGTTTCCAAGCATTCCTAGGTATCTAGGAGTAGTTAATGACGAGCTTTCGCTTGTCGAACAACAATCGTGACGACAGCCTATCCGTCGTTACACAGAACCTAATAGTTAGTTTTTTCAGCTGGTTAAAGTTATGGCTCCCATTATCTTTGGCGTTCTCGTTTTCACTTTGGTCGTACTGGCCTTGGTTGGCTTGATCCTTGTCGCTCGCAACTCGCTGGTGAACACTGGTGCGGTCAAAATTATGGTCAATGGCCAAAAGGAAATCGAAGTTCCTGCTGGCGGAAAGCTAATGAACGCTCTCGGAGAAGCCGGAATTCTTGTTTCTTCTGCCTGCGGTGGCGGTGGAACCTGTGCTCAGTGCCTCGTGAAAGTTCACGCTGGCGGTGGTGATATTCTGGACACCGAAAAAGGCCACATCAGCAAAGGCGAAGCTCGTGAAGGTTGCCGTCTTTCATGCCAAGTCGCGGTGAAGCAGGACATGGAAGTCGAAGTTCCTGAGGAGGCTTTCGAAACCAAAAAGTGGGAATGCACCGTTCGATCCAACGACAACGTGGCAACGTTTATCAAAGAGTTGGTTCTGGAACTTCCCGAAGGAGAAGACGTTGCGTTCAAAGCCGGCGGTTACATTCAGATCGAATGCCCGCCGCACGTTGTTCACTACAAAGATTTCGACATTGGCGAAGAGTACCATCCTGACTGGGATCAGTACAACGTTTGGCGATACACTTCAGAAGTTGAAGAGGAGGTCGTTCGAGCTTATTCAATGGCCAACTATCCTGGCGAAAAGGGTATCATCATGCTCAACGTTCGTGTTGCTTCGCCGCCTCCACGTGCTCCAGAAGGTACGCCTCCAGGAAAGATGTCGTCGTACATCTTCAATCTCAAACCAGGCGACAAGGTCACCATCTCTGGTCCGTACGGTGAGTTCTTCATCAAGGACACGCAAGCCGAGATGCTTTACGTCGGTGGTGGTGCTGGAATGGCTCCATTGCGAAGCCACATCTTTGAGTTGTTCAAGAACCTGAAGACGGGCCGCAAAGTTTCATACTGGTACGGTGGACGAAGCCTTCGCGAGTTGTTCTACATCGATGAGTTCCGTCAGATCGAAAAGGACTTCCCGAACTTCTCGTTCCATTTGGCACTGTCTGAACCACTGCCGGAAGACAACTGGACCGGTCTCACGGGATTCATTCACCAAGTCGTCATCGACAACTACCTGAAGGACCATCCGGCTCCGGAAGACATCGAGTACTACTACTGTGGTCCTCCGATGATGAACAAATGTGTCTTGCAGATGTGTGAAGACTTTGGCGTCGAGCCAGAGAACATCTCATTCGACGACTTCGGTGGGTAGGCTAATGTCGCCCAGCTCTCCGAGCTGGTAGCGGACAATGAAAAACGCGTCCCTATAGAAGCGGTTTTCAAGCAGCGAAACGCCAACACCATTCCGTCAACAGCTCGCAGAACTGAGAGACATTGAAAATCGGCTGACGACCCAATCAATAATTCGGTCGCAAGCAGCTCGACGGTTTTCGATCAGTCGGAACGTGTGTTCGGATTTTGGATAGTACTCAACTTGCAGCTGCCCGTCGTCCGGCTGAAGTCCGTACATTTCCTTGAACTGCGATCGCCCGACAATGTCATCGTACCCGTCGGTGTACAGGAACAGCATTTGAACATCGCGTTCAGTCAAAAGACTGAGCTCTCTGACGATTGAATCCTGGTCAAGGTCCGCGCCGAAAAACTCACTCTCGTTCAACGAACTGGTCGCTGTATCGACATCGCCACTGCTGTTTTTCGCTAATCGTCGCTTGATTGCGTTTCGCCAGAATCGCAGGCGGAAGAATCGCGAGTAATGTCGCAAGTAAAATCCTGCGGTGCGGAAAACGATGCCGTCCATGAAAACGGCGCCTACGATTCGATCGTCCTTGACGGCAACGCGATGTGCGTTGTAGGCACCGCTGCAAAGTCCCAACAGTGTGAATTTGTTGACGCCAGTTTTCTGCTGCAGAAAGTCCATCGCATCGCTGACATCAAGCACGGCGCGATCCTCGATTTCGATCTTCCCAGTTCGCGGAGCACTGTCGCCCAAACCAGAAAGGTCCAACCGCAGCGTGGAGAAACCAGCTGCCGCAAGCTGCCTAGCGATATCGACATGAATTCGAAACGGACCGACTCGATGGACGATACCGGCGTTCAAAATCAATGCGATCGGAGCACCTTCGACGCGAACTTCATCGTCTGGTGTCGTGAGGATACCAAACAGGCTCTCGTCAGGCCCAAAATTGCAAACGGACTCTTTCATTGTGCAGCCTCCATGCTTGAGTTCGGCATTGAAAGAGCGTTGAACCGCTCGAGTCGATCAAACATGTCATCGATCTTATTGACGATTTGCCGCATCGCTTCAGGACGGAGGTAAGCGGACTCAAGTTCATTCAACTCGTACCAAGAAATTGGTCTTTGGTCTTCGATAATGAATTGAGTGCCGGGTTCTGGATGATCGTAGCTTTCTATTTGCAACGAAAGGTCTGCAATCAGTTGAGGTTGAATGACGGATGCAAGGTCAAGCTTCAGCTGTTCGATTTCGTCGACAAGGCTCCGTTGGTATTGCGAACCGAGGATCTCTTCCGACTCTTTGTTGTTGGGAGTTGACATTTTACAGACCCAGAAATCCAACATCGTCGCGTGCATCTGCCTAAGAGAGTTGATGTACTGCGAACCGTCAACAATTGGTTCCCACGCAACGAGACCGTTGACGTCCGGTCGGCGAGTTGCGACTTGTGCCGCAAGCGAAGCGCCGATTCTTTGACCAATCAACATCACGGTTTCGGCGCCTGTTTCAGCTTTCAGATGGTTGATCCCTTGTTCAATGTTCCGCCGCCACGATTCGAGGCTGTCAATTTGATCCACCGATTGAGCCGAATCGCCGATGCCGTGGTAATCCATTCGAAGAACGTGAATTCCCTTTCGCGCGACTTGATTGGCCAACAGACGCAACGTCCAATGCGTCCGATTGTATTCCTGACCAATGGGTGGGCAAATGAGTGCCGCACGATTCGCGGAGCGCACGCGAGATCCGCGTGGTTGATGATATACACCAAACAGCGGAGATTCAGGATGTCCGAAGAATCGTTGTTGAATCATGAGCGAATTAGTTCCAAAACCCTTTCAATAGTTTGAATGGTCCTGAACTCTTGGCTTGTTCCGCTTCGACGACAGGTGGCTCCGGTGATTCGTCGTCTCGCGGCTTCTCGGGTGACTTCACAGTTGCCACATCTTCGAATTCGTACGACTCGGAGATGCGGTTTGCCATCTGTTCCAGCGTTGACATCAGAAACTCTTGAGGCCCAAGCTTCACACCCGTTTTGTTGTTGACCGTTGTGATTACTTTCATCACCAACAATGAATGTCCGCCGATGTCGAAAAAAGTATCGTTCAATGCAACGTCATCGATCTCAAGGATCTGTTCCCAAACTCCGGCAAGCCATTTTTCAGCCGCCGTTTCTGGCATCGCGACATCATCAATGTCTGATTCAGTCACCTCTGCTGTTGGAGCTGGAAGCGATTTGTAGTCAATTTTTCCATTATTCGTTTGCGGCATCGCGTCCAAGGTCACAAAGTGCTGCGGCACCATGTAGTACGGAACTGATTCCTTCAGATGTTCGCGAAGTTGACTTGGGCTGATCGACTGACCTGATTTCACAACCACGTAAGCAACCAGTCGCGCGTCGCCCGGAGTATCTTCACGGACGACGGCGACCGTCTGTTCGATTGCTGGATGGGATTTGATGTTTTGTTCGATCTCACCAAGCTCAATTCTGAATCCACGAACTTTGACTTGTTTGTCATTGCGACGCAGGAATTCGATGTTGCCATCGAATCGATAGCGAGCCAAGTCGCCAGTTTTGTACAGGCGATCACTGACGTAATTGACGAATGGATTGCGATATCGATTTTGAATAAATCGTTCGTCGGTCATTTTTGGCTGATTGCGATAGCCCAACGTGACGCCCGCACCACCGATGAAGACTTCACCTTCGCAGCCAACAGGAACTTCATTTCCGTTGGCGTCCAAAACGTAGATCTGCGTGTTTCCAATTGGCTTCCCGATCAGGATTGGAGCTTCCGCGTCGATGATTTGAAAGGCAGCCGACCAGACCGTTGTTTCAGTCGGTCCGTACATGTTCCAGAGCTCGCCGCATCGATCCAACAGTGGAGCGACCAGATCTTGCGGCATTGGCTCACCACCACAGAGCACTTTCAAATCACGTTTTCCATCCCAGTCGGCTTGAATCATCATTCGCCATGTCGCGGGCGTGGCTTGCAACATGCTTATGTCGTGTTGTTCAAGCTGCTCAGCAAGCTTGGCTCCATCTGCCGCCGTGAGGCTGTCGACGATGACAACTTTTCCACCTGAGATCGTTGGCAAATAGAGTTCGAGGACAGCAATGTCAAATGACAGCGTCGTGACGGCAAGCACTGAATCATCCGGACCGAAGCCGGGCGTTTGCTGCATCGCGTAGAGGAAATTGACAACCGCTCCGTGTGGAACTTGGACGCCTTTCGGTTTTCCGGTTGAACCCGACGTGTAGATTACGTAACAGACGTCTGAAGGTTTGGCATTGGTTTCCAACGGTGCCGAATCAAATGAGTTGATCTCCTTTTCAGCAGCATCAATCGCGATTTGCGGTTTGTTGAATTCGGCGACACGTTGGGAAAGCTCATTTTCGGTAACGATTAACTTCAATCCTGAATGATCGCACATGTACTGCAAACGATCGCTTGGATATGCCGGATCCAGCGGAACATATCCGGCACCAGCCTTCATGATTCCGTAAAGATTGACCAGCATATGAGCGCTACGGTTGACGCAGATGCCAACCAAGTCACCAGCGACGACTCCCTGTGATTGGAGATAGCGAGCGATTTGATTTGAACGAGATTCAACTTCTGCGTAAGTCAAAACTTCGTCTTCGAACACAACCGCCGTCTTTTCAGGCGTTTCTGCTGCTTGACGCGAAAACTCTGTGTGTAGCAACGCTTCGACAGGGTATTCCATCTCAGTCGAGTTCCAATCAACGATGACTTGTTCACGCTGTGGAATGCTCATGATGTGCAAGTCCGCAATACGAACTTGAGGATCGTCAGCGATTCCTTCAAGGAACGTCTCGAAGCCTTCGAGATAGAACTTGATCGAATGGGTCGAGTAGAGATCTGAGTTGTACTGGACTTGCATCTCAATTGATTTGTCTTTTTGGATCACTCCGTTGATGAACCACTCAAAGTTTTCAAACTTGCGAGGCTCAACCAATAGTTCCACTTCCAAGTCACCGAACCCAAGCTCATTTGCATCGACGATTGGATCGATATTGAAGGAAACGCTCAACATCGGCGGACGTGACGGATCACGCGGCGGAGCAAGCTTTCGAAGCAATGTCCCATACGAATAACATTGGTGATCGAAAGCATCCAATAACGTGGTGCGACTGGCTTTCATGTAATCGGTGAAAGGCTGCTGAGCGTCAACCTTTGTTCGCAACGGCATCGTGTTGACGCAGTGGCCCATCAACTCGGGTTGATCCATCGCGGCTTGGCCTGCCGTTGGAATGCCCACGCAAAAGTCATCGTTGCCACTGATGCGTGAGACATACGCATTGAACGCAGCGAGCATGACATTGAAAAGGCTGCAGCCTGATTTTGCTCCGACCTTACGAATGCGCTCAACAAGTTCGCTTGAAAGCTGGTGATCGTATCGGTGTCCGAAATAAGTTCGAAGTGCCGGACGTTTCTTTTCCGCTGGCAGATCGAGAACCGGTATGTTGTCGGCGAATTGATCCACCCAAAACTTTTCGTCGGCAATCCCTTCGGGCGATTGAAAATGAGCATCCATTTTCGACGCGTAATCGCTGTAGTGATTGGCCGGTGGCAAAGGCTCACGGTCCAATCCGGAGAGCGTGTCGTAGAAATGTCCCAGATCCGAGCAGAATACGGCCAATGACCAACCGTCAAGCACAAGGTGGTGTGCGGCGATGGTTAGCTTGTGCTTCGTGTCCGAAATCTGTTGCAAGACAACTCGAAAAAGCGGACCTTTCATCAAATCAAACGGCGTACAAGCCTGTTCGATGATGACTTCCTGGATGGCTTGCTCGAGTTCAATATTAAGTCCGCTGCGGAAATCGACGCTTTCGAAGCCGTAGTTTGCTGATTCGTGAACGATAACTTGTTGGCCGTCTTCGCTGAACGTGCTGCGAAGTGAACCGTGTCGCTGGACGACTTTATCAATTGATTCTTTGAGACGATTTGAATCCAGTTCACCATCGAAAACCAATGATGCAATCTCGTTATAAGCGCAATTCGCCTCCACGCTTTGGAGGCTCGAAAGCCAGACTTCGATTTGCGCTTCGGTAGCGGCGTAGTGTTGCTCTACGTTCTGCGGACCTACGGTCACCGGGATCGAAGTTGTGCTGAATGTGTTTGTAATGCTCATGATGTTTGATTGGTGTGGTAGTGGATGGGATAGGCTTCCAACCTGTCAACATTCCGCCGGAAGGAGGCTCTGCCTGATCAGCCTTTAGCTTGCTCTCAGGCTGGATGCCTATGCCACCTTTCTTTGTTGATTTCCATTAGTTCGTCGTGAATCCAACTTGGATGAACTGGCCGGGGTTGTTTGTGTCGGAGATGAACCAACCTGGATTTCCCTGTTCATCTTTCCCGACTTTGGCGTCAGACGACGGTGGTCTATTCGCGTCAAACGACTGGGTGAATTTCTTGTAGCCTTCGCCCGGCATGAAACCATGACGCTGACACTCCGCAATCGTGGCACGCATTTCGGATGCGAGTCGATCAACGTCTGCGTGAACGTGAGCCAATGTCAGCAGGCAAGGGCGGTGATCCCAAATGTGCATTCCACGGCGACGTAGTCCAGCAAAGAAAACTTCGCTGTAAATCAACTCTTGGTGGAACTGGATTTTGAACAGCGTTCCGAAGTTCGCCAAGAACATTGGAGCATCCATCTCTTCGAAGACTTCATTCAACCGATCGGCGAGATAGTCTCCAAGTTCGTTGAGTCGGTCATACATTGGCTGACCACCTTCACGCAAATGCTCGAGGATCGCTTTGGATGCCGCCAGCGTGAGTGGATGACGAACGAAGGTACCCGCAAAGTAGGTCATTCCAGATTCTGGTCGGCTGTCATCGCCGTACTGCCAGTATCCTCCATCGAATCCATCCATGTACTCAGCCTTGCCGGCAACCACACCGATTGGCATGCCACCACCGACAATTTTCCCGTACGAGGCTAGGTCGGCTTTGACACCAAAGAACTCTTGAGCGCCGCCGAGTCCGATTCGCAAACCAGAGATAACTTCATCGAAAATCAAACAAGTCGGTTCGTTTTCCGTCATGGCCCGCAGTTCGAGCAAGAATTCTTTCGGCTGCAACTCCGGCGTTCGGCTTTGAACTGGCTCAACAAGAACCGCTGCGATCTCGTCCATCCGCTGGCGAATGATATCCAGTGACTCCTGCGTTCCGTAGTCAAGAATCAGTGTGTTGTTGACGTGGTCTTTTGGAATTCCAGTCGCGGCAGGAAAGCTTTTCAGTTTCTTGCTTCCGCGAGCAATGACTTCGTCGAGGATTCCGTGATAGTCACCGTTGAACATGACGATCAAGTCCCGACCAGTCGCGTTTCGAGCCAGTCGAGTGCATCCAAGGACCGCTTCGGAACCTGTGTTGGAGAACGCCATTCGTTCGTTGCCCGTGATCTCACAGAACAACTTGGCAACTTCACCAGCGAGTGGACTCTGCGGTCCGATCGCGTAGTCTTTTTGCACTTGATCGGTGATCGCTTTGATCGTGATGTCGTGAGAATGCCCAAGAAGGTTCGAGCCGAATCCACAAGTGAAGTCGATGTACTCGTTGCCATCGATATCCCAAAGCTTCACGCCCTTGGATCGCTCGACGACGATCGGATGAGTCATCTCTTTCATGTTCGGCCGAAATCCAGAAACGGTACGCGGATCAGCCATGTACGCGCGATGCTGCTGAGCGTAAGACTTGCTGTTGGGCATCTTTTCGTTGTTGACGCGAATGATGTCATCGAGCGCAGCTTGTTGCGAATCGTCAAGCGTGCCGTCGTTGAGCTTTACCGTTGAAAATCGTTTGGCTTTTTTGTCTTCCACCGATTCGGATTCTACAGATTCGGTTTTTACTGCCGGTGCGCAAGTTTCCGAAGTCGCCTTTACTACCGGTTCCGGGACAGCAGTAGAAGCCGCTACTTGCTGTGGTGCCGCAACCGGTTGGCTAAAAGACTGAGCGTTTCCACCGAGCATCTGCAGTTGTGCTGCCATGATTTGCAACTGATTTTGAATGATCGCTTCGGCAGCAGATCCTGAAACTTGCGGAACAGGTTGAATTTGAACAGGCTGGGCTCTCTGAGCCGCCTGGGCCTGGTGGGGAGCGACTTGCTGAGCAGGTTGCGCAACCGGAGCCGGCGCGGGCGTAGGCGTGGGTGCGACAGGTTGAGCTTCAGGGGCGGCAACGACTTCGCTGGCGGCGTAACTCCCTGCGGGCAAGTTACCGTCAAGGAATTTGGCCAAAGAATCAACCGTAGGAGTTTCCTCCAGCAACTGTCGGAACGTGACCTCGAAGTCCATTTCTTTCTTCAACGCTGTTGCTGTCTGAGTCAGCACAAGCGAATCGAGGCCCATTTCGAAGAAGGTTGTATCTCCATCGAATTCGTTCAGATCGAATCCCGACGTGTTTTCAAACACATCTTTGATCGCGGAAACAATGTTTGGAATGCGGCTCATCTGCCTGATCTCCTGAGGTAAAGCTTCTGGTTGTTCGATGGTTGTTTGGGGTGGCGGCGTTTGAAGACTGCCTTCGCCGGGAGCAATGAAATATTGTTTGCGTTGGAACTGGTAAGTTGGCAAACTGACGTGCGCGACTGTCTCACGAGGCCGACCGTCACTTGAAAGTCGCTCCCATTGAATGCTTGCGCCTGCCAGCCACAGCATCGCGACAGCATTCATCATGCTGTGCCATTCTGTGTTGTCGTCCGCATTATCTTTGAGCGTCGGAATCGAAATTTGTTCTTTCGGATCAACCGCGTGTTGTTTCGAAAGCGTGGCTAATGTTCTACGCGGTCCAAGTTCAATCAAGATTCGAGATGGGTCGCCGTCTTCTTTGCTCCACATCCGCGTGACGGCTTCAGAGAAACGAACGGGTTTTCGCAAGTGATCAGCCCAGTAGTTTGGATCCGTGGCTTGTTCGTCCGTCATCCAGTCACCGGTTACGGTCGAAAGGATTGGAATGTTTGGCGGTGAAAGCTCGAACTGTCCAACGAATTCTGCGAACGGTTCCACGATCTCGTTCATCATTGGCGAATGAAACGCGTGCGAAGTGTGTAGGTGCCGGCAGACGACTTCTTTGGCTTCGAGTTGTTTTTGAAGTTCGGCAACTTGATCGTCTGGACCTGCGACGACGCAAAGGCTTGGCCCGTTGTAAGATCCAATCGCCATGTCGCCCCAGATCAAAGGTTCGATTTCGGCCCCCGGAAAACGGACGCTCATCATGCTTCCGCCTGGCAAGGCTTGCATGATCGAGCCGCGTTTTGCGATCATCTGCAGACCGTCTTCGAGTTTGAACACGCCGGCTGTACATGCCGCGGCAAATTCACCGATCGAATGGCCCATCAATGCTGCCGGTTCAACGCCCCACGTCAACCAAACTTTCGCAAGCGAGTATCCGAGTGCGAAAAGTGCGGGTTGGGTGAATTGAGTGTTCTTCAGAATCTCTTTGGTGGCTTCTTCGTTACCTGCCTCAGGAAACAACACTTCACGTAGATCACGACCGAGCAATGGCAGAAGAATGTCAGCACACTGATCCAAACTGTCACGGAAGACCGTTGAATGTTCGTACAGGTTTTGTCCCATTCGAACGTATTGAGACCCCTGCCCAGGGAACATGAAGACGACGTCTCGACCGGCTGCGGTCGATTTACGCTTCATGAAACGAGGCGGCTTCTTGTCGCTTAGCGCTGTTGCAGCGTCCGCGAAATCATTGGAAACGATGGCTGCTCGCCAAGTGAATTCATCCCGACGGCCCTGAAGGACGGATGCAACGTTCGCGAGAGATTGTTCGGCCTCGTTTGACGACGAAAGAAACTCTGCCAACGAATTCACGTTTGCACAAAGTGCTTCTTCTGTCTTTCCTGAGATTGGCAGGATCGAAACGGGCAGCTCATTGTTCGATTCGCATTCCGCATTCTGCATTCCGGGTTCTAGGGGTGCTTCTTCCAGCAGAATGTGTGCATTGGTTCCGCCAACGCCGAATGAACTAACTCCAGCACGTCGAGGTGCGTTTCCGCGTTGCCAAGAAGTTTGTTTGTCACAAACGTAAAACGGGCTGTTTTCGAAATCAATTTGAGGGTTTGGCGTTTTGTAATGCAATGTTGCTGGAATTGTCTCTTCGTGAAGCGACATCGCGACTTTAATCAATCCGGCGACACCAGCGGCTGCAACCGTGTGGCCGATGTTTGACTTGACGCTGCCGATGGCACAGAACTGTTTTTTGTCCGTCTGCGATTCGAAAACCGTTCGAAGGGCAGTGACTTCGATTGGGTCGCCGATCGGAGTCGCCGTTCCATGCGCTTCGATGTAGCTGATAGAATCTGCTTTGATGCCTGCCATCGACTGAGCCATCGCAACAGCACTAGCTTGGCCGTTGATGCTCGGTGCGCTAAAGCTGGCTTTCTCGCCACCATCGTTGTTGATTCCAAATCCTTTGACGACCGCATAGATCCGATCACCATCAGCGATTGCCGCTTCCAAACGCTTCACAACAACCACACCAGCACCATCGCTGAAAAGAGTTCCTGCTCCGTCGGCATCGAATGGACGGCAGTGCCCATCAGGCGTGAAAATACTTCCCGTCTGATGCAAATGCCCGCTGTTTTGTGGGAACGTAACAGATGCCCCACCAGCAAGCGCGACATCGCAATGTCCAGCATCAAGCGATTTACAAGCTTCGATGAGTGCGACCAATGACGTCGAACAGGCTGTGTTGACGTTGATCGCTGGGCCAGTAAAGTTCAGCGCGTGGGCGACTCGAGTGGCGATATAGTCTTTTTCGTTAAGGACTCCAGCTTGGAATTCTCCCGTTTGTCGTACCAATTCTGGATTGGTCAAAATGTTTTTGATGAAGTAACTGGTTGAATAGGTCCCTGCCCAGATACCAATTTTGTCTTCCGATTTGTTCGGGATGATGCCGGCATCTTCAAGAGCCGTCCACGCCAGTTCCAACATGATGCGTTGTTGCGGACACGTCATTTCCGCGGCGCGTGGTGGCGTGCGAAAAAAGCGGGCGTCGAAGTGATCGGCGTCGTCGATGATGCCACGAGCCGGAACGTAATTCGGATCTTCGGTGTCACGTGGGTCGAGCGTGTCGTCAAGTTCTTCTTTCGAGAAAACTTTGATTGACTCGATACCACCGATCAAATTGTCCCAATACTGATTCAAATCTTTGGCTCCCGGCATGCGGGCTGCCATTCCGACGATTGCGTATTGGCCAGTGCCTTCCGTTTTCTGATCCGAACTCGAACTAAGTGATTTGATCAACTTTCGTTTTTTATCTGCCAATCCGAGGAACGCTTCGATCGTTGGATTGTCGAAAAATTCGGCACCAGTTACTTCGATCCCCATTTCTTTTTTGACTGAAGCAACAAGTTTCACGGCTCGAATTGAATTTCCGCCAAGCTCGAAAAAGTTATCTTTGATTCCAACTTGATCGACCTGCAACACATCGCTCCAAAGGTCAGCCAATTGCTTCGCGGACTCAGAACGCGGGGCAACGTAATCGATGCCAATGTCTGGACGCTTCGTCGATGGTGGGCCAAACGATTTGCGATCCAGCTTTCCGCTGGGCGTGTACTTAAACTTTTCAACGACCGTAATGACGTTGGGAACCATGTAGTCGGGAAGTGATTTCGAGATGTTCTTGCGTATTTCCGCAATGTTGGGTGTCACGCCATCGGCGGCCAACAGATAGCCGACGAGTCGCTTATCACCGGGTCGATCCTCGCGCAGAACCGTCGCAGCTTGGCGAACTCCATCCTGCATCGCCATCGCAGCATCGATCTCACCAAGTTCGATTCGGTGACCGTTGAATTTGATTTGGCCGTCGATCCGGCCAAGATGATCGATCTGTCCATCTTCGGTGATCTTGGCAAGGTCCCCGGTTCGGTAAACTTTGATTCCGTTCCATGTTGCGAATTTCTCTGCATTGAGTTCCGGACGTTTGAGATAGCCAAGCGTCATGCCTTCGCCAGCGATTAGAAGTTCGCCTTCAGTCTCAGGTGGGCAGAGCTTATCTTTTTCGTCGACGATGTAGACTTGAGTGTTTGCAACGGGCACACCGATCAGAATCCTTCCCTGATCTGTCGTGACTCTAGTGCCAGAAGAGTAGACGGTTGTCTCGGTTGGTCCGTAAAGGTTCCAGACTTCTCCGCAGCGATCGAGCATCGGTTGAATCAAATCGCGAGGCAAAGGCTCACCTGCGGTGATGAATTTCATGTCGGCACTACCTTCGAAGTCAGCTTCGACAATCATCCGCCACATCGCAGGAGTAGCTTGCATGAAAGTAATTTCGAACTCCGACATCGCGGCGACAAGAGCTGTTGTATCTTTGGCCGAATTGCGATCAATCACCGCGACAGAGCCGCCCGTGATCAACGGAAGAAACATCTCGGCGACACTAATGTCAAACGAAAGCGTTGTTGTCGCGAGGATTCGATCTTTGGCCATGAAGCCAGGCCAATCGACCATTCCGCAAAGCATGTTGACGACGCTGCGGTGCGGAACCAGCACGCCTTTCGGTTTTCCGGTTGACCCGGAGGTGTAGATCACGTAAGCAACATCCGACTGTGGGTTTAGCGTTTTAGATGTTGCTTCCGTGGATTTTTCGGTATCGGTGACATTGTCGCGATCAATAGAAACGACTTCGTCCCAATTGCGGTCAATGATCGTGGTTGGTTTGTCGAACTGATCGGTCAAATGCGTTTGACCACTGTGTGCGATAACATGTTTGACTTCTGAGTTTTCGACCATGTAGACAAGTCGATCGACGGGATAGTCAGGGTCGAGCGGCACATAGCCCGCCCCGGACTTCATGATTCCAACCAGAAGAGCTGGCGTATCGGCATCACGATCACAGCAAAGACCAACTAAGTCTCCGCGACCGACGCCTTTCGAATTCAACCATGCGGCCAGCTGGTCACTCTTTTCCGCAAGTTGAGCGTAGGTCAGTTGCCTATCGCCGTCGAGCGTTGCGATGGCATTCGGTGTCGCTTCACACTGCTGTTGAATGAGCGCGTGAAGCGTGACGTCAGGAAACTCCCTTTGAGTTTTCTCATTGACTTGATTGTAGAGTTCAAGAAATTCCATTTAATTTTGCTCCATCCACGTCATCGTGAAGACGTCGTCGTCTGTTGCAAAAAAGTGAACTTCGAAAGTCTCTGGACCACAATGGAAGTTCGGATTTGTCTCGGTCATTCGAATGACTAAACTTGACGGCGTCGCAGCATCGACCAGAGCATGTTCGAACCCGAAGTATTCTTCGGTTAAGGGATACCAACACTTGTAGAATGCTTCTTTGGCAGAAAAGACGAGGCTGAAGATTTGATTCGCTGTAAGGCCGGTCGACTCAGCGATTTCCCATTCGTCGTCTGTTGCGATATCTTGTTGGATTTGACTTCGCGTTTCAGTCGAGACAACGGATTCCGTATCGATCCCAATTGACTTAAGTTGCGTTTTGCGTCCGACGGCAACCCATGTCCACGAATTGCTATGCGAGATCGATCCAGTGAATCCGTTTGGCCAGTCCGGCGAACGATCTGGATTGACCCAGACTTGTTGCGAGTTGCCTAGCCGTTTGAGTAAGCTCTCTGCCGATCTTCTTCCTGACGCGAACTCGATCTGTCGCTTCTGTCTTGCCACTTCCACGTTGACCGAAGATGTCGATTCAGAGATCGATGGATGCAGATTCCAGATAAAGGGAATCTCCAGCGAGTTAATCCATTGAAAGGGATCTTCGCCAGCAGTTACGCAGTGATTCGCACAGTGCGTTTGGATTGTGGAGAGCGCTTGCATCGTAGAAGAAGGGCAAAGGTAGGATTCGGTTGCCTAAATCTGGGATCTTCTTGAGACCGATGCAGGTCTCTTTTTGCGATTTCGCGGAAAGATTCTGAATGGTGATACTGGGCATCAAGCAGAAGGCGCAATGATGCAAAAAAGCGACATCTCAGCCGTTTTTTCAAGGCGTCACCGTATAAATTGACACTATGCGAAGCTCAATGTCCGCAGATATCGTTGGCGAAATCCTAGCAAATCAAACACGTTGATGCTTCCGTCTCCACCGAAATCAAGCGCCGAATCGAAGTTTGAGTCACCGGCGGTCGACAAATATGCCTGCCGGAAACTCAACAGATCGAACACGTTCACCGTACGGTTTCCGTCGGTGTCGCCGTAAAGAGAATAGAATGTTTCGTCAGCGCTGTCGCCGTAAATGTAGTCGCTGGCCATCGCGATCCCCGTACCCGAAGCAGTTACTTCGGAGGCGTTGATTGTAAGCTGATAGTTGCCATCAACTAGTGAACCGAATGCGTTGCGAGTGAGGCTGTCGAAAGTCAACGTCACGAAAGTATTACCGTCGATGACTTGTCGCATGAATGATGTGTCGACTGAAAGGTTAGTGCTTCCACTTAAGTCACTACGTTGAATAACCTCGAATGCATTCGGGCCAAAGTCCACCACGCCGGCAAAGCTGAAGTTCAATTCGCCGATATTCGAACGCTGGTCCTCGCCGGAATTTACCGTCAACTCGGTCAACTCGGGAACAAAGTCAATTGCTTCAACTTCTAGAATCATCGAACTGACTCGACCACCACTGTCCGGGAACGTGACTGCAATTTCATTGTTCGCGTTTAGCAAACTGATCGGAACAGGAATCTCAATCACGCCAAAGAAGTCGTCGCGATTTGCTTGATCGTACCCTGCCCAGTCACCCGGCACATCGACAACCGTTCCATTGACGGTCAGCACAGGCGCTTTGGAAACATTGTGAGTTCGCCCGATGCCCATCCGCAGTGTTGCTGAGCCTTCATTGGCCGTCTGTACATCGTCGATGTTGAAGGTGATCGGTTGATTGGCAGTGATCGGTTCGAGGTGCTCGCTGGTGTAATATTTGTTTGCCCGAATCGTATTGGAAAACTCAATTGGTCCGTCGAATTCATAAACGAGGACAACGGTGCCTCCTGTTTCCAGCGTCACGCTATCAGGGGCAGTGGACTGAAAGGTCTCAGTATAGGTTGGCTCTAGAGCTGCACTTACGGGCACTTCCAGCTGGCGGATTTCAACGTTTTGGAAACCAGACAGGTCGGAAACGAATTCCAAATCAAGCGTCTCCGTTGTGTCGGATAGATTGTTGACCGCTACGTAGGCGGTGTTGCCATCAACAAACAGTTGAGCTTGTACATCCGGGTCAGATGTCTGTATCAATCCACGATCGCCTTGCACGTCTTGCCATAACTCGAAAAAGTTGACACGCCACGTGTACTCAAATCCTCCGGCGGCACAATCGGTTGCGGATGGATTCGATGGACGAAATAGCGTCGCTCCATACGGTTCGCAGTTGTTGTCCGTGTCCAAGAACCAAGTTGCTTTGTCGGAGATGAACGGAATACTGATCAGCAAATCATCTTGCCGCTCAAGCAAATTGAACATGATGTGGTTGATGGAACGAATGCTCTGTGCCCAGCCGATGTCGTTATACGCGTCTCCGTAGCCCCGCTCGATGCCGCCGTATTCGGTAATCGCATGAGGCTTGATCGTGCCCCATTTGGCGTAGCTGTAAGTTTCGATCAGGTCGAGAATCGCTTCGGAGTTACTTCCGGATCTGCGATTGTTTTGACCTGTGACGTTGACGCCGTCATAGAGGTGAGTTGAAAAAGCGTCCATGTGTTCGCCGGCAACATCCATGAACATTTTCATTCGCGTTTCCCAGTGATCGAAATCCCATAGCTCAACCGATGGCCACGCGCTTGAGTATCCAACTACGTTAATGTCAGCCAGAGCAGGGGTGGCATGGATTGCTTCCCCAATCGCAGCATAGAACTCCGCCATCCTTAGCCGCATGGCATCAGTGCTCGGTGCGTCTGAAAATTCACTGTCACCAGCATGCACAAACGGTTCGTTGATCGGCTCAAAGAACTCCGGCACTGTATCAACGACGGTCGTATAGTACGTTGTGACCCATTCGGCAGCTTCCTGCAGATCGGTGGTCCAAGTGAGTGCGTCTCTCGGATGGCTTGTTTGAACGATTCGGTTAGTCGGTCGAACTGACTGGTCAGTGGATGGACTTACATCAGGATAAACGCCGACTTCGCCTGTTTGGCTCTTGGCGTAACCAATCGGGCCCCAAAACTGACGTCCCGTTTCAACGCCGTACTCGTCCATGAAATCTTGAATCTGCTGGTCGTTCCCGCCGCCGCTGGAATGGAAAGTGAAAAATTTGTCACGTTCTAATGTCGAAACATCGCCGACGTACCGTTGAGTATCGAGGTCGATTGAAACGGTGACTGGATCATTCGCGATATCGAGCGTTCGGAAAATTGAGAAATCCCACTGAACGCCGTCGTTGCCAATGGTTGATCCAGCATTGGGACCATCGGGTCCAAGGCCGATGTAAATTGTGTCGCCAGCAGAAAGCTCTCCTAGATCGGTGTTGAAGCTACCTGTACCTTCGGGTGCAAGTTGCAACAGATCCGTCACGTTCTGATCGTTAATGTGAACAGATACTTCAACTCCATCGCCGAACTCTCCTTCGCGAGTAATAAGACTGTCAGCGATCGCGTATTCACCATTTTCGCTGACGGTAAACGCGGCGATTGCAAAACGATCGATGCCGCCAGATTCCGCATCATCGACACCGGGCCCCGAATGCCCAGAGCCGTTGCCCAAGTAAGGGAAAGAAGCATTCGCTGGCCGGTACCTCCACGTATCCCATGTCATGGAAGAATAATTTGAGGTGTCACCGAAGTCACCGTTTTGATTCCAAAGGTATTGCCAGTTTGCGGTTGGGTTCGGTGTTTGAAAATCGTCAACGTAGTCAGCAACGAGGGTCGGAGCATTTCTAGATCCGCTTCGGTTGGCGAAGCTGTTAGCCGTGACGATGTTATCAACTTCGTGCATAAAGCACACGTCGATCGCATTGCCGATATCACCACTCAACATTCGACGGAGCTCGAGCTTCTCGAATGAAAAGCGATTTGGCTGAGAGGAGGCTGAAACGCGGAGCTTTCGACTGCTCACGAGTGAGATAACGTTCATGAGGTGGTCCTAACGTGATCGTGTGGACCTATATAATATCAGCAACTGGAATTTAACTGACGCCAAGAATGCGACAAAACGAATTGCGATCTATCGGGGCGTGGTTTTCGCATCGCAATTGGAT
>CAZORS010000063.1:0-17923 GCA_964582025.1 uncultured Pirellulaceae bacterium
ATCGTTGGCCAAGCCGCCGCCAAACGCGCCGTTGCAGTCGCGATGCGGAATCGTTGGCGGCGACAACAGTTGACCGAGGAAATGCGAAACGAAGTTTCGCCAAAAAATATTCTGATGATTGGCTCAACGGGCGTTGGTAAAACGGAAATCGCTCGCCGCCTCGCCAAACTAACCGGTTCGCCCTTCATCAAAGTCGAAGCCAGCAAGTACACTGAAGTCGGCTACTACGGTCGCGATGTCGAAAGTATGGTTCGTGAACTTGTCGATAACGCGATCACGATCGTGCGAACGCAAGAGCAAGATCGGCTTAAGCCCGACGCTGACAAGAAAACAGAAGACCGGCTTGTGGAGCTTCTTTGCCCATCACCTGGCAGCACTCCATTCGGCGGCAGCCTTTCCGACGCGCTGAAACCGGAACCAGATGAGTCCTTCGAACGCACTCGAGAGAAGATGCGGAAAATGTTGGCCGACGGGGACCTTGAAGATCGAATGGTCGAAGTCCGCGTCGAGCAAAAGTCTGCTCCGATGATGATCGGAGGAATGGGCATGGATCAGATGGATGGAGACTTCCAGGGCATGCTGGAAAAGATCATGCCAAAGTCTCAGTCCAAGCGTGAAGTCAAAGTCAGCGAAGCCCGGAAAATTATCTTCGAGCAACAATGCGATGCGATGATGGATGAAGAGGCCGTTAACGCGACCGCGATCGAGTTAGCTGAAAATGAAGGCATGATTTTCCTTGACGAAATCGACAAAGTCATCGCATCGGAAGGCAAATCAGCGGACGTTTCCCGTGCCGGTGTGCAACGCGACCTGTTGCCGATCGTTGAGGGAACTTCGGTCAAGACTCGCCACGGTTACATTAACACCGATCACATTCTGTTCGTCGCTGCGGGTGCTTTCCACAAGAATCAGCCCAGCGATCTGATGCCAGAACTTCAAGGCCGTTTTCCAATTCGTGTTGAGTTGAACGATCTAACCGAAGATGATTTCGTGCGAATTCTGACTGAGCCAACCAATAGTTTGACTCGTCAATACGCGGCATTGCTCGAAACCGAAGGCGTGAAGCTTGATTTCGCTGAAGACGGAGTTCGTGAGCTGGCTCGAATCGCGACCCGCGTCAACGAAACGACGGTCAACATTGGAGCCCGTCGCCTCTACACGATTCTCGAACACTTGCTCGAAGAGCTCAGTTTCGAGGCTCCCGACATGTCGACTGGATCCGTCACGATCAACGCAGCCTACGTCACGGAGCGGCTCGGCAAAATCGTTGAAGACGAAGACTTGAGCCGATACATCCTTTAGACCGATTTTCCAAAATTTTGTCTGAAACGAAGCAAATCAAAGACATTCACCCTGCCGTCTCCAGTTGCATCCAGACCAGAATTGAAGTTGCTGTCGCCAGCTTGCGAGTTAAAGGCCTGTCGGAACTGCAGGAGGTCAAACACGTTTACTGTTCCGTCGCCAGTCGCATCGCCATAGAGCCGGAAGAAATCATCCGTTGCGTTGCCGCCTGCGGCTCCGTTGGCATCTCCATCAAGTTGATTGCCGGCGGTGTCAGTGATCGTATCAAGTAACGTCAAACGATAGTTTCCGTCAGGAAGTGAACCGCCAGTGATGCCGGTGCCGCTGAACGTCAGCGTGGCGATCGTTTTGCCATCGACAACTTGAGTGGCGACGTCGGGAACATAGCAGACGGCTGTGTCGAGGTTCTCCACCATGAATGAGCTGGAGCTGACGTTGACGATTTCGCTAAACGAGATCGTGATTTCGCGAATCATACTTCGCTGAGTTTCACCACCGTTGATGGCGATGGATTCAACGCCAGGTGCAATGGCATCGACAACCTGATTTATCTCAATCGCCCCGATGTCAACGGTCGAACTTCCGTTCCCAAGGCCGTCGAAGAACCGATCAAGTCCGCGTTGATCGGTTGGCAGTAAGTTGCCAGCAATATCCTGAGCCTCATTGTTGTTGCCAGCATCAATTGCCGCGCTGGTTGGTTGCAGTCCATGGAACAGTGAGTCTGCTGTAAAGTCGATCGCTGTTAGTTGAGGATCTGTGTTGATCAAATCAGTGGTGTCGTCGAACGATGTCGAACCGTCATCCGATATGTTTTTCCCTACCGACTGGACGCTGCTGTTTCCGGATCCGCCGATCGCCGCATTAGAACCGCTGTTGTTTGAAACGATTGTGTTGCCAACGGAAATCAAACCGCTGCCGCCGGTGAAAGTAAAGACTTGCAATGCGGCGCCGAGATTGTCTGCGACAGTCGTGTTGCGAAGATGGACAGAACCAGCCTCGCCGCCGCCGGCTTGAACGAAGACAGTGCCCGCATCGGTACCCGAAGTGTTGGCACTGAATGTTGAATTCGCGATCCAGCCAATTGCATTGCCAAGCGAGTGAATTGACGACCCGCTAAAGTTCGCGTGGTTCCCCACGAACGAGGAGTTAAAGATTTCGAATGTCGATCCAATAACAGAAATCGCCCCGCCGCCGTTGGCTGAGTTGTTCAGGAATCGGACGCCGTTGACCGTCAAAGTGTCGTCGGCGTCATTGAGCAGAATGGCACCACCGGATCCAGTGCCCGCGTCACCGTTAGTCAGTGTCAGTCCTTCGACGGAAAATGTCCCGGCACCTGCTGATCCGAATTCAAAGATTCGACCGTTACCAAGAGCATCAATGGTGAGCATCGTCTCGCCCGTTCCGACGACTGCGATGTCCGAAGTGAATTTTGGTAACTGACTTGTGAGGCTGATCGTTCTTGCTTGCTCAAAGAATTCGCCCGGGCCTGACGCAAACGTGATCGTATCGAGCAGGTTGCCGTCCGCATCTGCGTCGCCGTTTTCGAAAGAGCCAGCGTCAATCGCGTTCGCATAGTTGATCGCTTCACGAAGCGACGTGTGCAGATCGAACGGATCGATGACATCTAAGTTGGTGTCTACGGTCAGCGATGGCAACTCTTCCTCGGTAAGCTGCAACTCGTAGGGCCCAAGATCGATGAAGTTTCCTCCAGTTTCTTCAGCAACCGTTGGAAGGTTTATGATACGTAGGTTGCCAAGAGCGTCGTCGGAAGCAGCCAGCGAATCGTCTCCAGCATCCAGTGCAGGATTCGTCTGAGCAGGTGCCAATTCGATAACTGGCAGAATCGTATCACTCAGCACACCGCCGAGTCGACTATCGACAAAGACACTGCCCAGCGGTGCGTTCTCAACGTTGGAAAAACCGGCTGTGAGGAAGGTTGCAGCATTTTCGCCCACAATGTTGTGCCCACCGAAATTGATCGGTCCGAAGTCATCGATTTCCGAGTACGAAAAGGCACTGGAAGAGTTGCCTAGAACGATCGAGTTGTTGACGTTGATCGGGAGGGTGGATGAACCGGTGTAAAGTCCGCCACCAAAGCTACCACCAGCCGTGTTGCTGACGACGGCTGAGTTGTAGAGTGTAATTCCTCCGAGTCCAGCCAGAGCTCCACCTTCGCCGCTGGCTCCAAGGGTCTCATTGGCGTACAGCGTCGAGTTAATAGCAATGATTTCGCCGGTCGCCAGAACGCCGCCGCCTTGCGCTGTGGAATCCGTCGTTTCGTTTCCGTCGACAACACTATCGTAGAGTTCCACGGTTCCGCTGGCGAAGATTCCGCCTCCACCGGTGCCGGCTGAACTCTGCGACACACGTGTCGCGAAGAGTTGTAGCAATCCGCTGGATGTGGAATTGATGGCACCACCGTTTCCAGTCGTCTCACCACGGATCAAAGTCAGATTGACCAGCTCCAGTTCGTCTGCAGCTGAAGTGAAATTGATGACTCGGGACTGATTGCCGGCGTCGATGATGATCCGCTGTGCGTTCGTGGCGTTGATTAGTAGGCCTTCGGTGACGTTCAATTCGCCGTTTACCAAAGAAAGTGTGCCGCCAGCGAGTTCTGGCGAGAAAGTGATCTCGTCAAACGCTTCGCCATCTCCATCAGCGTCGCCTGAGTTAGCAGTTGCGACAGCTTCGCGAAGCGATGTAACGCCGTCCAGAGGATCAACAACGTCTTCAAGGGTAGTCACAACAAGATTGGGCACATCGGCAGTCGATTCCAGCGAACCGATATCCATTTGCGGAGCTCCGTTGGCTCCCGGCGAGAGAACGACGCGGTCGCCTCCGCGATTGTCGAGGCCAGCCCTTGCACGTACCTGAGCCTCCGTCAGTGCTTCACCATGAATTGTCAATTCATCGATCGAACCATGGAAAGCGACTGGCGTGCTGGAACGGTTATCCTGTCCAATGCGTGATGGCTGAGTAAACGTAAAGTCGGTTCCAGCGTTGTTGGTTCCAGTGGTAACTTCCTCAACGCCGTCGACATAGAAGCGGAACTCGTCGGCAACGGTGTCACGAACAAATGCGACGTGATGCCATTGCCCGTCTCGCAAGTCTTTCTCTCCGAAGATATTTCGTTCGCCATTTCGCCAGAATACGCGCATCTGGCCATCGTCATGGATTTCCCAATTGACGTTAAGCGAAGTGTTTCCAAACGTGCCAAGGATAACGCCAACGCGTTCGGTTGCCCCAAGTCCGTCGACTCCTATTGCGGGAACTTTAATCCATGTTTCAACCGTGTGAGACTTGTCTCCAATCGTCAATGGATTCGCAAGCTGGACATACTTCGTGCCATCACCATCGATAGCGATTGCGTTTTCACTAACTCCATCGCGTCCCGGAGCATCCGCGGTCAATCCACCTTCCAGGGTCCCATTGTTGCTACCAAAACCATCGCTCGCATCGCCTTCAAAAGAGAACAGACTGATCGGAGCTACAGTTCCATCAAGTGCTGGATTGGCGACCGTTGGATTAAGAGCGATCGTCTTTACCGAGCCGCCATTGAATGCTGGAACTCCCGTGTAGTGACCATCTGCCGCCAAGTTCGCCGTGCCATCACCATTGCTATCGAAGACGTTCGAGGCTGTTGTCAGGAAGAGACTAGCCGCCGAAGCATTGGAAACGTTGCTCAGTCCTGATGCGTTAAAGTCACTCGCATCTTCACCAACGATATTTTGCCCGTAGAAGCTGGTCGGTGCCTTGATTTCATGATTGGGGTTCGATGCAGCGTTGCTAAAGTTGCCTGCGACGATACTGTCCGAAACGATGACAGGCGCGTTGCTACTAGCGTACGTGTATATTCCGCCTCCGTCAGAAGTGGTTGAGCCGACACTGTTGCCGGCGACGGTGCTGCTGGTCAGATTGACTGCATAAGAGTAGCTGGCGATCGCTCCGCCATGCGATTGCGATCCGCCGGTGCGATTGTTGGCGAAGGTAGATCCAATGATGTTGTTTTCGCCAAGTGAGAATATCGCGCCACCGCCGGAATCGTTACCTGCGGTCGAGTTTCCAATCAGTGAAGAATTGACAATGTCGACTTCAAGCGACGCAATAACGGCACCGCCTACAGAGTTGTTACTTTGCGTTCGGTTGCCTTCAACGTTTGAGTCCGTGATTGTTGTCCGTAGCGCAGAAATCGCTCCGCCGCTGGAAGTGGAACCAGTCGTGTAGTTGCCTGACACATTGGAGGAAGTTACCGTCACATCAGATGCCCTGATTGCTCCGCCACTTGAAGAATTGCCTTGCGTATAGTTGCCTGACAAAAGACTTGACTCGAGTAAAACGTCTCCATACGCCGAGTAGATTGCTCCACCCTTTGAATCGTCATCGAGTGTCGCATTGTCAGTCACTTCGCTGTTGTAAATAAACGCACCGAAGCCGACATTGAGAGCACCGCCGCTGGAATTCGAATCGACCGTTGTATTGAAATCGATAACACTGTCATAGCTTTTCACAACGTTTGCGGAGATTGCTCCGCCGGGAGCAAAGGCGCCGATTGTTTCGTTGCCCGAGACGAATGTGTTGTCCAGAATGACTCGACCCGTTGCGAAGATGGCTCCTCCTTCGGCGCGATCACCTGAGGTTGAGTTGTCGACAATTCGGCTGTCCGTCAACCGCACAGTTCCAAAGTCTGAAAGCGATCGGATGGCACCACCGCTGAATGTGTTGGAGCCTATCGAATTGTTGCCGGTTGTCCTTCCGCCTTCCAACGACAGGCTGTCGATGTTGAAGCTTCCATAGGCCGACGTGAAGTTGAAGATCCGCGAACCGCTGGCGGTCCCCATCACCGTTGAGTAAGTGCCGGACTCGGTTGAACCGACGATGTTGACGGCCTCGGTAATGTTCGGCAGTGGCGAAAGAAGCTGAATCGAGAAGGTTGAGCTCGACGGGCTTGAGTTCTCAAACGTGATGGTGTCGGTGCCCGGATTGATGTTCGCTAGAGTGATCGCATCGCGAAGACTACCTGCACCCGAATCGAGATTGTTTGTTACGGTAAACTGCGACGTCAAAGGAAGTAATTCGACCGCACCAAGGTCCACCACTTCGGTGCTATTGCTGTTGCCGATCTCATTGACCTCAATGCCGCGTGGAACACCACGTGCGTCTTGACTCCAGAACTGCCTAAACTCCGTGGGAAGTCCGAACAAGTCTGCCGGGTTAAACGCCGCATCGATGGCTACGTTCGCCGCGGTTTGCTCTAGAGGAACCGTCTGAATGATGGTCGAATTCGGGCCGACTTCTATTCCAAGATTGTCACTCAGGTCGCCTCGACGTGTGGACTCTCCATTTCCGCTCAACGTTGATCTGGAGTCAAAAATGGACTCCGCATTACCTGAGATAATGCCCGGACCAGAAGTATTCTGCAGGAAAACATCTTCCGCGTTGCCACCGGTCTGACCGACATTGACTCCAAAAGTTTCCAACGTGCCGTTCCAAAATTCACCGACGTGCAGCTCGTGGCCTGCGGTTGACGTGTCGTCATCCAAATCCAAAGCGAGGTTGCCCAGCACGATGCTGTTAGTCAACGAAAGGTCTCTACGTGCGTAGATTCCTCCCCCTTCATATCCCGAGGCGTTTCCGGTGATCGTACTTTGGGTAATGCGACCGTCAAAGGACGCAAACAGTCCGCCGCCTCGGGCTTCATCACCGGTGGCGAAGTTTCCAGCAATTGTCGAATTAACCAGAGAGACATCGATGGCTGCGTAGATTGCGCCACCATGAGCCTCATCACCGGTCGTGCCGTTGCTGTCAAAGGTTGAACCGTTAACGATGACTTCACGTGAGGCGATCGCACCTCCACCATTCTGATTGGTGAAAAAGAAGTTATTCGCCGACTGACTCCCTGTATCGCCGGTCGTGTAGTTGCCAGTGAAAACGCTGTTCGTTGCCGTGACGTTTTCGCGAGCGAAAATTGCTCCTCCGGCGGAACGGTCTCCCGTCGTTTTGTTGTCGGCGATTTCGCTGTTGGTTACCTCGACTTCATTTGCAAATACGGCTCCGCCCTTAGAGTTTGATCCCCCTGCGCCACTGCCGGCCGTCGAGTTATTTCTCAGCAGCGAGTTCGTGATGACAACTTTTCCGGATAGGAAATTTCCTGCGATCGCGCCGCCAGAAGCAAGTCTGCCCAGCGTTCTGTTATTCTCAACGGTGCTGTTGGTCAACGTGACTTCCTGAACTGCAAAGACAGCGCCTCCGGCAGATTGCGTTTGACGTGTCTCGTTGCTAGACACAGAACTGTTTGAGATCGAGAGATTTCCCAAAGAGAAAAGAGCTCCGCCATTGGCGCCGTATCCGTCAGTAAAGTTGTTCGTGATCACGCTGTTGTTTTGGATCGTGATTTTTCTTCCGGCTGCTCCGCCACCATATCCGCCACTTGCGAATGCCTCGGGGCATGGGTCCAGATCGACGACGCCCGTAAATTCGTTAGCCAACGCAAGCGCGTCGTAAATTGAAGTCGCGATATCAATGACCTTGTTCGCAGGCAGCACCGAGCCAACGACTTCTTTTGCCAATTCGACACCAAGCTTGCAAACAACTTCAGCCAATTTGGTGGTACCACCTACGGTGTGATTGCCAGACAAAGTGCTGTTATCAATGATCAACTCTCGACCCGCGTAGATGCCACCACCGTGGCTTTGTTTTCCTTCGGTGCGGTTGTCGCGAACGATCGAGCCAGATTCAATGGTGACGTTTCCACTGGCGGCAATCCCACCACCTTTTGAAAACCTCACTTTTGTACGGTTGTTCTCAACGATGCTTCCGTTCTTGACGACAACATTGGCAGATTCATAAAGAGAACCGCCTCCAAATTCCTTGATTCCGCCAGCAAAAACGCCGCCGCCATCGGAGTATCGCCCGTCGGTGTAGTTGCCGCTGACTACCGAACCGTTGTCCAGAATGACATTGCCAAACGAAGCGATCCCGGCGCCGCCTGCACCGTAGCCAAACGTACTGTTGTTGGTCACACTGCTGTTGTTCACGGTGACACTGGTTTCAGAAAAGACGCCTCCGCCGGCTCCCAGTTCCCCGCTGTCGCCGAAGAATTTGTCCAGTCCGGTGTAGTTGTTATTGACCAGCGTGTTGCTTTGTAAGACGACAGGACCGACGGCGAAGATTCCGCCGCCCTTTGAGCCAAAATCGATCGCACCGTTGTTGTAGACATGGCTGTTGTCGAGCGTCAATGTTCCCGTTGAGTTGAAGCGTATGCCGCCACCGCTGTAGAAGTTTTCGTTAAACGACAATTCAAGGTCATGCTCACCATCGGTTCGCCCTTGAGCGATGTTGAGACTGTTTAGCGTCACGTTGTGGTCCGCGGGGCTTTGGCCTCGATCGGCAACCGTACTAGTGACGTTTAGAACGCGGAACTCTTCATTGTCGACGGCGATGGTGTTGTTGTTCCCGTTGATTGTTAGGTCGTCGAAAATATTCAACTGTCCGCTTTCAATCAGGATGGTCTGATTGGAGAACGAAAAGTTGATCGTGTCGTCGGTTGCGGACTGGTTGGTTGTCTCGATCGCATCGCGAAGGGCGGCTTCCGTTGGGGTGGTCACGGTTGCCAACAATTTTCGCGGCTCCAGCCCGCCGTAGCGTAGCGCTTGTGCTCTGTTCTTTCGCTTGTTCTGTTTGCGATTGAGGCGTTTCTTTTTGGACTTGGACATTGCGTTCTCGATTGCGAGCTTTGATCGGAAGTTGAGGTAAAACTGTGAAGTAGCGTCATTTTTGCGCTGAGGAACTGATCACGAGGCAGTAACAAGTTGCTCAATCTGATGCTTTGGTTCAGGCATCGTTTCCTGCTGTTGCTGCTCGTCCTGTTGCACGATGATTCGATAAGCTTCCGAGTTCTGCAGATTTTGCCAGAAAGAAAGTTTCGAATAACGCTCGAAAAGATCTGGCGGAAGAATGGTCTGTCGCGGACGCGGTTCGACTTTCTTGTGAACGCGATGAAGGCCGTCGAGTCCAAGCTGTGCATCAAAAGCAGGCGCGTCGTACTCGACGGCTTCGAAATCGTGCTCGAACTGCTCTTCGCCGAGGAACTCATAAAGCAGCTTCATCACATCAGCTGGCCTGGCGACAAGCAAGTCGTAGTCAACCAACACAAGCCGTTCAGCAAACTCGCTGTAACAGGCTTCGCGAAGCGCGTGCCAAGGATAACCAACAAGTCGATTGGCTCCGGCGAGAGCTTCGATGCGTGTGTAAACCGTGGATCGTTCGCCACTGTTGTTGAACAAGCGAGTGTTTTCAAATGCGTTGTCCCGGAACTGCCGTTCCAGCGAATCCATGACCCACGCCACATTTCGCACGGTGCAGATCAACTTGGCTTGCGGGAATAACTTCATCAACGCTGGCAGATTTGCCGTCCACGATCGGTTCGTGTCAAAAATGACTGGCTGCTTCGCATCGGCGTAGTAACTATCAAACAGCCCGCTCAGTATCCGTGCTCGCTGGCTCTGATTGACCATCGTCGAAAGCTCGGTTCCGGCGGAGACCTGCCCAATGATCCCTTCGAATAAACCCGCGACCGGACTGCTCATCCCGGCGTGAAATCTCGGGTTCTGCCGGAGCAATGCTGCCGTCAGTGTTGAGCCAGATCTGGGCAATCCCGATATGAAATGAAAGTTTTGCTGTGCTGAACTGGCCATGATTGCATTTCTGGTTAGGTTGTGAACGTTGAAGCGATAGCTTCATTTACGGTTGCCCATATTGGCTTACCTCCCACCGGTGCCCTGTCGTCGCCTGCAGAAATGGAGTATCCCGAGATTTGTTGAAAGATCATCGTTTTTGGTGAATTTGCACCATTTCAGATTTTTCCGCCAAAGTCCGGGCGACAAACCGAAACGCATCGGAGGTATCTTTAATACGACCAGTTCAGAGAGCAGGGATATCCATGGACCAACCTCAACAGACCGATGAAGACAGCGGAATCAATTCTTTGGTTGCCCAGGCGATCAATGGAAACGAAGATGCGTTGGCGGCACTTTTTTCGCATTACAAAACGCAGCTTCGAGGCATGATTGCGTTCAGAATGAACAAGAATCTACGCGGCCGCGTCGATCCATCGGATATCCTGCAAGAGGCATTTGTCGATTTGGCAAAACGTCTACCGGAATTTGAGCAGAAGGGGATGTCTTTCTTTGTTTGGTTGAGGCTGGTCGCGAAAGAGCGGCTCTTGAAAGCACATCGCAAACATATTACCGCCAAGAAAAGAGATGTTCGCCGCGAAGTCGACCATCGAGATATCGCCGCAAGTGCAACGTCGGTTTTGTTGGCGGACCACCTGATCGATCGATATACTTCGGTTGCGGGGAAAGCCATCAAGGCAGAGCAAGGTGAACTCATTCGCGGCGTGTTGGAACAATTGGACGAAAATGATCGAGAGATCATCGCGTTGAGGATTTTCGAAGGTCTTACCAATGGCGAAACAGCGGAAGTGCTGGGGATGAGCAAACAGACTTCCAGCAAACGCTTTATCGCCGCAATCGGTCGGCTGCGAAGTGAAATCACCGATTTGCCTGGCTTTAACTTTTAAGAATTGATGGCACGCTTGCAACTCATGTCAAAGCAAACTGATAATCAGGATCAAACACAACTGCAGTCGAAGCTGGATGCGATCGCGGATGATTTTCTTGTTCGCAGCCGTCGCGGAGAATCGCCCAGCATCGCCGATTACACGTCACAGCATCCCGAGATGAGCGATGAGATTCGAGAACTGCTTCAGACGATTCAGTTCGTGAACAACGTTCGCCCGGAATCTGGAGCTGGATCACTTTCGAGAGAACGCGATGACTTTAAGCCTGGCACCCAGTTCGGAAACTATCTAATTGAAAAGCGTTTGGGGTCCGGAGGAATGGGCGTTGTCTATGAGGCAACTCATCTGCGGCTCAAGCGTAAGGTCGCATTGAAAGTCACCAAAGCGGAGAATTTGAGCGAGGCTGAAGTTGCCCGATTCGAACGCGAGATGGAAGCTTCGGGTCAGCTAAATTCGCCCAACGTTGTTGCGTCTTATGACGCCGGTGAGATCGAGGGTATTCGTTTCTTGGCGATGGAGCTGGTCGAAGGACATGATTTGCGTAAGGTCGCAATTGCCAATGCACCAATGAGCGTTGGAAGCGCGACCGAGTTGATTCGCCAAGCCGCATGTGGACTGCAGCAAGCGCACGAAGCTGGTCTGGTTCATCGCGACATCAAGCCTTCCAATTTGATGCTTTCCAAAAACGGTGTCGTGAAGATTCTCGATCTGGGTTTGGCCAAGATCCACGCTGCGACTGACTCGCACGAGTTGACTCATTCGCATCAGATCATGGGAACCGTCGACTATATCGCTTCAGAACAATGCAAGGATTCGCGATCGGCCGACATTCGGTCTGATATCTACAGTCTTGGCGCGACTCTATGCAAATTGTTAACCGGTGAACCTCCGTACAGCGGGCCTTCGATAAACTCGACGCTCGAAAAATTGACCGCGTTGGTGACGGTTGATCCACCATCGATTGGGACGCGACGGAGCGAACTTCCGGCCGAACTCATTGAAGCAGTGAATCGAATGACGCGAAGAGATCCAGCGGAACGATTTCAGTCTCCCGGTGAGGTCGTCGCGGCGATGGAACCATTTGCGGATGCAACCAAATTTCCGCTGTTGTTAAAAAAGTCTGACGAGGTACAAGAGGTCAACATAGAACCCGTCGGAACCGTTGAGCAGTTGCAGTTTGACCGTGAAACGTCACGCGCGAATCCGGCTCCAGTTGTTTCCGCGACACCTGACTCGACTGAACCTTCCAAAAAGACGAATCAAATCGCGCGAATTGGGCTTTGGCTTCTGGGCGCCGCGTGCGTTGCAGCGATGGTTGCGTTTGCGTTCCACAAGCTGAAAATTGAAACGCCTAATGGCAACATCGTCATCAGAACCGAAGGTGGCGAAACAGAAATCAGTGTGTTGGGAGAAACTGCAAAGTTCGTTGATCCTGCCGACGGAAAAGAAGTCACCGTTTCGATCGACAAGGAAGCGGGAAAACTGAAATTCGACAAATCTGGATTTAATTCCGTAGGCGAGAGCTTTGAAGTGGGGACTGCTGATCAGAAGGTGTTCATTGCGTTTGAGCCAAACGAAGCAGCAAGCAAGGCCGCCGCGGAAACCGTGAAAGCTCCCGTCGTCTTCGCCGTTGCCGCATTCGACAATCGTCAGGGCTACTCCTACGTTTTCTACAACAATGGTCGCTACGACAAAGTAGCCAATCTGACGAACAAAGTGCGGCATCAACTCGACACGCATTTCTACTGGGAGCATGCCATGCAAGACGGTAGAGATGCCAAAATGAGCGCGGTGCTAACGGAAGACTTTGAGCATAGCCTGATATTCTATCAGGACGGAATGCAAACGAAGTATCACAACCCGTCCAGGATTGAGCTTGATACTCGAGCGGCAGAAAATTTCGCGGTAGACAACTCTACAGTGAAAGCGGCCGAGATCTGTGCAGCCATTTGTATGCCGGACAAAAGTCGAATCATCTTTTTCAACAACGGGATGTGTACGAAGTTTGACGACTCAATGACTCCGCTTGAAACAACATCAACCGTCCAACTCTTCCCGAACTTGAAATCGAAAGTCGAACTCTTGTCTGCCGCCCGCGTTGATCCCAGAACCGAACTGGCGTTCTTCTATTTCCGCGATGGAAGTTTCCAGATTTTTGACACAGTAGAAATTGAGGTGATTGGCGAATTCCCAGCTGGCGAAGATTGGCAAACATCAGCGAAGTACCTCGCGCGAGAAAAACTACCGACGCGGAGAATCAAATCTCCCAACGTGGAACTTGTGACTTGGTGTTTCGATCATGGCATGACCCAGTTGCTGTGCAAACCGGAAAACAAGATCATCAAAGTCGACAGTGCTTCAGAATTTGGTGACCAGTTGATGCCGCCAGTCGGCGCTTCGATCAATGTCGATGCAGAAGACGCTCAAAGAACGATGTTAACGCTACGCAGATTCGCAAGGCACGGCAGCTACGTTCCGCTGGAAACTTTGACGATACATGGTTCCCAGCCACTATCTGACGAATTCCTTGATGAGATGGACGTGTCAACTTTGCACTCGTTAGAGATTCACTGCCCAGTATCGTTGAATCAGTTGAAGAGAATCCCAATGCGTGGAATTGAAACTCTGTCGATGTCACATGTTACGAATGACCATTTACAAGCGATCGCAACGCACTTTCCGCATCTAACTTCTCTTTCAGTCGATACAGGCAAGCTCTCGGATGATGCTTTACGGAATTTCAAATCCGAACATCCCAATGTTAAAGTGATTGTTACGAAGAACAAAAACTAATTGCGACCAAGACGAGAGGCCGCTGTTGATTATGACCAACGCGGTTCGGAGTTTCAACGCGACCAATCTTCAGACATCGGCGCGGTTGAAATTCAAGATCAATGAGCGTGCCCTAAAAAAGCACCGACTAGGTTCAAGCTGATCGCCTGAATTCACTATCCTTCGATTGAGCTACCGAACCGTTTGCGGAATTCAAGCAAGTCAAAGATGTCGACTTCGCCGTCGCCGTCGTAATCGAGGGCCGCATTGTACGTTCCACCGGATGGCTCGTAGGCTTGCCTTAGCTGCAATAGATCAAAAACGTCGACTGAGCCGTCGCCAGTGACGTCACCATAGAGTCGGAAGAAATCGTCCGTTCGATCGTCGCCCGCGGAGCCGTCGCCGTTTCCATCAAGTCGATTTCCGGACGCATCGGTTATCGTGTCAAGTGTCGTCAATCGGTAATTTCCGTCAGCAAGCGATCCACCGATGATGTCGGAACCGCTGAATGTCAACGTGGCAACTGTTCGGCCATTAACATATTGTGATGTCACGTCGGGAGCAAAACTGGTTCCGGCATCGAGATTCTCGAGCAAGAAAGAACTGGAATCAACGTTTACGATTTCGCTAAATGAAACAGTGAGCTCCCGAACGACGCTACGCTCAACGCCACCATCGTTGATAGCGAATGCTTCAATGGTGGGGGCGATCTGCGGCACTTCGATCGCCAAATCGTAACCGTTACCGTCGTTATTGTTTGCCAGCACCTCGATAAAGTAGAGCTCACCAGCTTGGACCGGGACTTGCATCGATTCGTCATCGTTGATCGTTTCGGATCGTGCAATCTCCTGTTGATTTGAATCGTACACAGCAAAGTCCAAGTTTCCGTCATCGTGCAAGAACGTCAAATCGACTTGTACGTGCCCTGAATCTTGAGCATTGAAGCGATAAAAATCTAAATCAGTCGCGTTGTGAATCGAGAGATCGTCTTGAGTGTAAGTGCCAATTGTCCCAAGGTCAGTGGCTTGAGGAAATGAATCGTTTTGCTCATTCGAGTCGCCCAGATTGTTATCTAGACCTGTGAACATGATGCCCCACTCACGCAACGTTCCCGTATCCGAACTGAACCAGTCAGTGATTTCTACGGACCACGTACCAAGAGCACTTTCGCCATTAAACGCAGACAACGGATTCGAAATATCTCCCCAGTTTACGTTGAATGAGCCAGTGTAAGGCGCCGTACCATTGGCTATGTTTGTCGGTGCTTGGTCATCTAGCACGGTTCCTGTGAAATTGTTACTGCCGTCCAGTGGACCGTCTCCAGTTCCTTCATAGTCAGACCGAATGATGTGGGCTCGTGTGCCTGAAGGCGAAACCAACGCGATGCTCAGGTCAGCCAACCATGTGTGATCAAGATCACCGAAAATCAGATTCAAATCAGAAATCGTAACGTCAGGACCTTCAAGAGTGCTGACCAAAGTTTCTCCTGCGGTACTTGATCCCGGAGCATCGGGAATATCGAGCGCACCATCGGAACTTGTCACGGTGGTGGTGATCACGTCTCCTGGTCCATACATCGACAAGTCGAATCCGTTTGTGGCTCCGTCGACCCCCAAGATTTCAAGGAAGTATGTTTCGTTTGGATCTGCAAAGAAGCTTAAGTCTTCCAAGTCCGTCACGCTTTCGCCGCTGGCAACGAGATCGAAATTGCTGTCGTAGACGAAGGCATCGATGTTTCCAAGATCGTGACTGAAGTCGACTTGAATTTGAAACTCACCCTGCTCGACAGCCGCGAATTGGTAATAGTCCACATCCTGATCGGTATGAATTGAAAGCCCTGGCTCAACCCGTTGGCTGACGATCCCCATATTGTAAGCTTGCGTAAACGAGTTGTTCGGCTCGAGGCGATCGCCGTTGTTGCCGGGTCCATCTTCAATTGTGATGGTGATAATGGTCGTGTTGTTAGTTTCGTCTGACTCCAGCAATTTGTCTTCAGGGTCGGTGACAACTTCGAGGTAGTAGTCCCCGTCATCGATGCCGGAAATATTAATCCATTGGTCCGCCAGTCCTCTGCCATAAACATCGGACCAGCCTGCGGAAACTCCTTGGGTCGTACCACAGCTTCCGTAATTTGAAGACGGAGCATCGTCGTCGTAGCGAGTAATATCGATCAGACAGAAACTGATCTTGCCGCCGGTCGCAACAATGTCACCGATTTCCCCGGCGGGACCAATCTCCCGAAGGTTGTAAATCGCATACCCGTCGAAGTGAATATGTCCATGACCTTCGTGGTAGGTAAACTCGCCAGCTAGGCGATCTCGAAAGCCACCTTCGTCATCATAGATGCGTTGGAATACCTCTTGGTTGCCGTTGGCTGTCGGCTCGCCACCAAAGACTTCTAGGTGCCCTGCTCCTTGGTTTGCGAATGCAGTTGAAAATCGCAATAAGTCACCCTCCACAACATAGTCGTGAAGGTAGCCACGCTCTTCGCTCTCCCAAGCGAACACATCTGGCAGCACATCGTTGGCTAAGAGGTTTCGATGTTCAAGTTTCGCAAAATCGAAACGGTTGTTTTTTTTGCGAGTGTGTGGACGAGCAACCATTGGGAAACCATTGTTGGAAGTGGAATCAAAAAAAGGTCAACGCATAGCAAAGCAACTGCAACGGAATATACCATGTTCGGATCGGTAAGGTCACGCACCGAATGGGACTGTCGAGACATATTGTTCAATTTCCTTTGATGAATCAAGAGAGCTTTCATTCTTCTGTTTTTAGGGTGAGTGCTTTCAAGTTTCTAATACCGACAATCAATTGGTTATCTGTCGCCTTGGAACTTTAGCGGAATGCCGGACCTAGGCGCCATCGTGATGTTGCGGCGATATAGCGGTTCGGTTCCCGGTGCATCGTCAGGCAGTTCGAATCGAAAATTCTTCATCCACGCTGCAATCACCATTTTCATTTCTAGCATCGCCAGTGTTAAGCCAGGACATTTGCGAACTCCACCGCCAAACGGCATGAATTCAGTCGGCTTGAAGTCACGATCATTCCACCGGTCCGGGTTGAACTGAAACGGTTCTGGATAAATCGCGGGGTCTTCATGAACCAGACAGATCGCTACGGCGATGTTGGTTCCCGCCGGAAGTGTTCCTTCTTTCCATTCCATCGGTTCGCGCAAAGTTCGGACAACATCGGAGACAACTGAATTGATTCGTAGTGACTCGTTGCAGATTCCTTCAAGTAATACTGATTGCGCAATCGCATCCACGGAATCGTCCTGATCCAGTTCCGCGCGAAGTCGATCAGCATACTCGGGACGACGATGCAGCCAGCTCATCGCCCAAGAAATTGCAATCTGCGTCGTTTCGTGGCCAGCCAAAAGCATGGTGACCAGTTGATCGCGAATGTTCGAATTGGTTGTATCCAGTCCGTCGTCGTATTTTGAATGCATTAGGCTCGAAAGTACATTGTCCTGCATCACCGGACATCCGCGGTGACTTCCGATTTCGCGATCGAGACTTTCGTGAAATTCGTTTCGCGCTTTAAGGAAACGATTCCAGGGGCTGAGGCCAAGCAGTGGGCGCTGGAGCAGTTTTGTAAATCCAAGAACTGGATGGAAAGAACCGACGAACTCTTTGATTTGCCTTTTGAGCTCTGCAATTCGTTCTTCGGACCGCACTCCGAAGACGACACGAATAATGACCTCTAGGGAAATTTCCAGCGACGGATCCATCATGCGAATCGTTTCGCCCCGTCTCCAAGTCGCCGCCACTCTCATTGCGATATCGCGAATCAGTTCGGCACTGCCGAGAATTCGTTCACCACGAAACGCAGGAGAGATCAAAGCGCGTTCGCGATGATGTTGGTCGCCTTCGACAAGGATCACAGATGAACCGCCCATCAACGGCTTGATTGTTTCGACGGCAAACTGGCCAGCTTCATCCGAACGGGCCGCGAACACTTTGCGAATGTTATCGCGATCACAAGTTGCAACGACGTCTCCGTTAAGTGCACGGACCATGAACGTGTCGCCAAACTTTTGTTGCCACTGACGGTAGCAAGTAAATGGATCTTTCATGAACCGGTACGTAGTAGTGAACCGGTTGCCCGTTTTCATGAATTTCGGTCGCGACATCGTGGCTCCTTTGGAAACGATAGTAGCTACTAACATTCTTCGTCATTTTACGCTCTGGGCAACGCGACGTATTGTCTGAGGTGGCATAGGATTCCAGCCTGTAATTTGTATGCTCACAGGCTGGAAGCCTATGCCAC
>CAZORS010000063.1:17933-25435 GCA_964582025.1 uncultured Pirellulaceae bacterium
CTCGTTTTTGTGTGTGGGGCCATTGTATCCCCGCCTTAATTTTTTTGCCACCCCGGGTTTACGCCTTGCCCACCGCCTTACGGAGGAACCTTCAACGCTATCGGTGGCTACCGCCGCGCGATGCTAGATTCAAGTTGAACGTCTGGAAGCTTCATGGATGTTCTCTTATATTCTTCGCTCCATTCACGATCACTTTTTACAGCAAAATACCATGGCCAAACAAACCATCGCCAACGTCGACGTCGCCTCTAAAACCGTTCTCATGCGAGTCGATTTCAATGTGCCGCTCGATGATGATCTTAAGATTACTGACGATCGTCGCATCGAAATGGCGTTGCCGAGTATCAAGTCAGTCCTTGATCGCGGTGGAAAGCTGATCCTGATGAGTCACCTTGGCCGCCCGAAAGGCGAAGTCGTTGCCAAGATGAGCCTCAAGCCTGCGGCCGATCGGCTGGGCGAGATTCTTGGTTCGACCGTTCACTTTGCAACCGACACGGTTGGTCCGGACGCGTCCGCGAAAGTTGAAGCATTGGCTGATGGTGAAGTTTTGATTCTGGAGAATCTGCGTTTCGACGAACGTGAGAAGAAAGGTGACGAAGCGTTTTCGGCGCAGCTGGCCGCTTTCGCTGACGTCTATTGCAACAACGCTTTTGGAACTTGCCATCGTGAGCACGCTTCTATGTTCGGCGTTCCCAAAGCGATGGGTGACAAGCCAAAAGTCGTTGGCTCGCTGGTCGAAAAAGAAATCAAGTATCTCAGCGGTGTGATTTCGGAGCCGGATCGACCATTCGTTGCGATCCTTGGCGGTGCTAAAGTCTCTGACAAAATCAAAGTCATCGAAAACCTGCTGAGCATTTGCGATCACGTCCTCGTTGGCGGAGCGATGGCTTACACGTTTTCGCTTGCCAAAGGCGGCAAGGTTGGAGGCAGCTTGGTTGAGCCGGACTTTGTTGATTTGGCCAAGTCCTTGATGGAGAAAGCTGGTGATAAACTGGTTCTGCCGATCGATACAAATTGTGGCGATGATTTCAACGCTCAATGCAACAAGCAAGTTGTCGCGGCTGGCGAAATTCCAGACGGTTGGGAAGGATTCGACATCGGTCCTGAGTCAGCCAAAAAATTTGCGGAGATCATCAAGTCCGCCAAGACCGTTGTTTGGAACGGTCCGATGGGCGTGTTCGAAATGGCTCCATTTGCCGAAGGCACCAAGACCGTTGCTCAAGCGATCGCCGACAGCGATTCGGTTTCGATTATCGGTGGTGGTGACAGTGCTGCAGCGGTAGCCCAACTGGGATTTGAAGATTCCGTGACTCATGTCAGCACCGGTGGCGGTGCAAGCCTAGCGATGCTCGAAGGAAAGAGCTTCGCCGCGGTTGACGTGCTGGACGAAGCGTAGCTTTCACGGACGTAGCCAATGAGGTGGAACCACTTTTGGGTGATCAATTATGGGTGATCAATTATGGACGATCAAATATTCTACTATCTCGCGCTAGTTCCACTTCTTGGAATGCTTGCGCAGCTGTTGGCTTGGTGGATTCGTGTACCTTCGATTCTACTTTTGCTGGGCTTCGGAGTTCTACTTGGATTCTGGATGAATCCAGACGTCATCTTGTCAGAACTCAGCGGTGATGAAACGTTAGGTCCCAAAATTGTATTCCCGCTGGTTTCACTTGCGGTTGCGGTGATCCTGTTTGAGGGCGGATTATCGCTGCGATTTCACGAATTGAAGTCAGCCGTTGGCGGCGCGGTCGTGCGGCTTTGTACACTTGGGGTACTGATATCGTGGGTACTCGGGAGTCTTTTCGCTTGGTGCTTGCTTGGCATTCATTGGAAATCAGCGGTGCTACTTGGAGCCGTGCTAGTTGTGACTGGGCCGACGGTTGTCGCGCCGCTGCTGCGTTACATTCGTCCGAACCGAAAAATTGGATCGGTCGTTAAGTGGGAAGGCATCATCATCGATCCGATCGGCGCGATTTTGGCGGTGCTAGTTTTTGAGCAACTGTTCCACACGGGGCATCATGGTGATGAAGCGATGACGCTTTGGGAGCCGCTGCTGAGCCTAGTGAAGACGATGGCGATTGGGTTGGGATTTGGATGCGCGACTGGCTTTGTGCTGACGTCAATTGTGAAACGATATTGGTTGCCGGACTATCTGCATGGCCTGGCTTTCCTTGCAAGTGCTTTGGCGGTGTTTGGGCTTTCGAACTGGTTGATGCACGAATCGGGATTGGTCACCGTAACCGTGATGGGGATCTACTTCGCGAATCAAAAAAAGATTTCGATCGAACACGTTGTGGAGTTCAAAGAGAACCTTGGTGTATTTTTGATTTCTTGCTTATTCATTGTGCTTGGTTCGCGTTTGGATTTGGCGGTGTTAGGGGAAGTCGGATGGAGAGGAGCACTGTTTGTGTTTCTGATGATTGCGATCGTGCGCCCTCTTTCGATTTGGGGTGCCATGTGGAAGTCAGGTTTGAATCGCGAAGAGCAAATCTTTTTGGCGTTCCTTGCTCCCAGAGGAATCGTCGCGGCGGCCGTTGTTAGCGTTTTCTCATTACGTATTCTGGCGTCGGATGATCAATCGCCGGAACTGCTTCGCGACGCGGAAATTTTGGTCCCAGCGACATTCATGTTGATCGTCGGAACAGTTGCCGCATACGGACTTGGTGCTGCTCCGCTGGCCCGTTGGTTGGGTTTGGCTGAGTCAAATCCGCAAGGCATTTTGTTCGGCGGCGCAACGCCATGGATTCGCGACGTCGCAGTGATTCTCAAAGAGGCTGGTTACACGACGGTCGTGGTAGACACGAACTACCAGAACGTCTCAGATGCAAAAATGGCCGGCCTCGACGCGCACTGCAAAAGTATCCTTTCAGATTACGTTCATGAAGAAGTGAACCTTGCTGGCGTCGGGCGATTTCTTGCTTTGACAAAGAATGACGCGGTCAACGCCATGGCTGCGGCTCAGTTTTCACACCTGTTTGGCAGCCAAAACGTATACCGTTTGCTTCCAGCTGATTCCGGGAAAGGTGCTCGATCGAAAGTCGGCGAAGTTGCCCGCGGGCGTGAGCTGTTCGCAGAGGAATGGGCTGAAGATCGTTTTCAAGCTGCCTATGAATTAGGTTTTCGTCCAAAGTTAACTCGGATCTCAGAAGAGTTTACGTTCGAAGATTTCGAAGCAAAATATGGCGAACAGATTTTGGTTCTTTTCGTGATGGACGCCAATGGCTTGTTGCATATCAACACGGCAGACTATGAGCTTGAGCCAGAAGTGGGCCAGTCAGTCGTCGCGCTGGTGCGGACCGAATTTGGTCACGAGGAGGTCGGCGAAACTGTATTGCTGCCTACCACGTGAGATTTCCATTGCTTTGGCCAAAATTGTTGATTTCAATGCCGGCGTTTCGGAGCATTGAAACGAACAGGTTGCAAAGCGGTGTGCCTTCTTTTTGCTTCACATACTGGCCGTGCTGGAAACCTCCGCCGGCGAGGAACACTGGCAAGTTGTTGGCATGGTGAGCGTTCGCGTTGCCTAGATTGCTGCCAAAGAGAATGGATGTGTTGTCGAGCAACGACTTACCTGATTCGGTGCGAGATTTCATGTTGCCAAGCAGTTCGCCGTAGCAGCCAATGATTCCGGCTTCGATCTTTTGAAGCTGTTCGATTTTCTCTTTATCTTGACCGTGGTGCGAAAGATTGTGATGGTTGCCGGTGACACCTTCAACTTTGGGAACCACGAAGTGATCCTGCACCATGATCGAAATCACTCGTGATGAATCCGTTTGAATGATCAGCGGAACTAGATCCGTCAAAAGCTTAACTCGGCCGATCATGTCGGCGTGGTCAGCGATGTCGGAAGGTTTTTTTGCATCGACTTTTGGTTTTGGTTTGTCCATCCAGCCTTGCGATGTCTCGATGTTCTTTTCTGCCTGTCGGACGGATTCTAAGTAGTCATTCAGCAAATGGTTGTCGGCTGTGCTGGCTTTTCGTTTGAGCTTTTTGGCTTGAGAGCCGAGTTCGTCGAGAATGCTTTTACCGTCATTGAGGCGTCGTTGCTGATTGCGAATTTCTGCAGGCTTCCCATCAAGGAACATCTTCGCGAACAATTTAGCCGGGCTTGTTTCGGCCGGGATCATCACGCCGCCGTTGGTGTAGGACTGGCTTTGACGCTTTGCGGACCCAAGTGTGACCGAAGAGAATCGTGTTTGGCAGCCAAAGTGATCCGCTGCCACCTGATCAATTGAAATCGTGTTGCGAAACCCTCCCATGCCGGGCTTGCGCGCTGAAGTCAAGAAAGTGAGTTCACTGTCGTGAGGTTGGCGACCGGTTTGGTCTTCGTGTTGCAGCCCGGAAAACAGCGTGAAGTCGTCGCGGTGATCTTTTAGGATGTCGAGGTACTTCGTCGATTCGTAATCCGCGCCCGCCGTCTCCGGGAAGACGTTTGGTGGATGGAGTCCAAGCGCGGTGCAGATGAAGACCAAACGTTTGGGTGCTTCGCCCCCTGAGATTGCCCAAGCTGGCGCCATCGATTCAAGGAACGGTAGCGAAAGGGAGACGCCGGCTGTTTTGAGAAAGGTTCTGCGTTGCATGATTGGCTTTCGCTAAAATTACTTTGTCGCTTGTTTCGTTTAACGTGGAGCCGAAGGCGACAGTGTTTTGAACTGCCAAAACGCCGACGCCTTCGGCTAGACGTTAAACGACCTACTTATTCCTGAACAATTCGCTTTGCACAATTTCGTGAATGATGTCCCGTACAAGGTAGTCATCCTTGGCCGTCCGTTTCAAAATCGCTTCAATCTTTTCCCGATCAGCAAACTGAATCTCTGCACCCGTCGCGTACACCATCAATTTTGAAATGAAGTTGCGTGCGATCTGTTCTTTGTCGTCCAGCAAGTGTTTTTTGAATTCGTTAATGTTCGCGAACACTTTGCCATCTGATGTTGTTCCGCTTGGGTCAACTTCCGGCCCACGGCGAGGCGGATTCTTGATGATGAACCCTCCAAAGTTGCTCGTTCCTCCGTCGGCGCGGTATCGGTTTCGGAATCCGCCGATCGGATCAAAGCTTTCCAGAGCAAAGCCAGGTGGATCGATCTCGCGATGACATTGGTTACACGATTCCATTTCGCGATGAGCCTTGAGAATTTCACGGATGGTTGTCTTGCCGCGAGTGTCAGGTTCGATCGAACCGATGCCCGGCGGTGGAGGCGAAGGCGGAGTGCCAAGGAAGTTCGTCAAAACAAAGTTGCCTCGCATGACGGGCGAAGTCGTCGTACCGTTGGCGGTTGTTTTTAAGATTGCGGCTTGAGCCAGCACGCCGCCGCGAGGACTATCATCAGGAATCTCGACTCTGCGGAAATGAGTTCCCTTCACGCCGTTGATTTTATAGTGCTTGGCCAAACGGCGATTCAGGAACGTAAAATCCGAATCGATCAGGTTCGTGAGGCTCATGTTCTCCTTAATCAACTCGGTGAAAAATAGCTGAGTCTCTCGCGGAATGGCATCGGACAACAGTTCGTCGTACTCAGGGTAGAGCCCGTCGTCTGGAGTGGTCGCGTGGACTTTGTGAACCCACAGCCACTGGCCAAGGAAGTCGCCCACAAATCGATTGGCTTTCTCGTCGGTTAGCATCCGTTCGACTTGTTGGGAAAGGATTTCTTTGTCGGAAAGTTTTCCCGATTGAGCAACTTCGAACAGCTCTTCGTCCGGCATGCTCTTCCACAGAAAGTATGACAATCGATTGGCGAGTGCAAAATCGTCAAGCTTTCCCGGCTGGCTCTCGAACATCAGGAATTGCGGAGCCGTCAGCATCGAACGCAGCGATACTTTGAATGCGTCAGGAAGATAGCGTCCATCACCGAGCGCTGGTTTGGCAAGATTTACGTACGTTTGAATTTCTTCAGGCGAAACATCGCGGCGGAAGATTCGCGGTGCGAGATCGGAAACGAGACCGTCAATATGATCGATGACTTTCTTGGTGTACTTGAGTTTTACTTTTCCATCTTCGGTGTAAGGGGCCATGCTTTTGAATAGGTTGTGCATGCTGGGCGATGGCCACGATGTGTAAATCGGACCTTCAACTTTCTGGGTCATGATTGCGAGCCCCGGCCCTTTGTAGTTTTTGGCTCCGCCTATTGCGAAAAAGCTGCCGCCCTCCTTCCCTGTGTCCCACGTCAAATACGGATTGTCGCCCGGTTTCAAAAATGTCTCGAAAGAGATCGTCTGAGGTTCGCCAGGAATCAGATCAACCGACTTCGCGACTCGAGCACTTCCGGAAACGTCTTTGACGATGATTTTCGCGGTGATTGGTTTCTTGGTTTGAAAGGCAGCGACTTTTGTCGTCAATCGATGAATTCCCGGTTGGCGAATGCTAAAAGTGAACTGAGTGATGTAATCGATATCGCGAAATAGCGCGACGCCGATACCGAACTTCAATTTGCGAGTCACGCTGCCGCCCTGATTGAGTGGCTTTTCATGCCACATTTCCAGCCGAGCGAAATTGTTGTCTGCGAGGTCGCCGAAGTCGTGGTAGGGATCTTTGCCGAACTTGATCGCGTGTTCGAGAGCCTGATCGACGGCTTCGAGGTAGCTTTCGAGATGCACCGCGGAGATTCGTTGGTTGCTGCCGACGGTGTCGAAGGTTCCCGCATCGATTTCGTCGGGGATGCCGCTAGTGATGTTGTTGTCGATCTGCAACAAGTCTTTAAGCGTGTAGCCAAACTCAAGTTTCGTCAATCGGCGGGCAGGAACGCGACCGGCGGTTTGTTGTTTTTTGACGCTGGCGGCATAAAGGTCTGTTTTGAGTGAGCCCAGTGCAGATTTCAATTCTTCAGCGTCGGGACGTTCTTCCGATTCTGGAGGCATCTCTCCTGTAGTCGTGCGGTCGAAGACTTTTTCCCACATGCGAAACGTTTTGGGGTCATTCAGGTCGTGGCCAAGCGATTCGAAATTGAGATCGGTGTCAGTTCCTTCGTCGTGGCAATGAACACAAGACGATTCGATCAATGCTGCCGTGTTGGTTTCGAAATCTTGAGCGCTGGTAGAGCTGACCAGTGCAGTCAGGATTAGAAAGGAGAGGAAATGTTTCATGGAACAGGATTTGGTTTGAGGCAGCACGAGTAGATTATCGCAGGAGCTTCATCGTCCCGAAACGAAATCGGCAATGGCTTGTCCTTCTTTTTCGTCAATGTACCCGTCGCTGTCAGTATCGTATTCGCTGAAGAACGGTTTGAGTTCTTCGTTAGATTCATCTTTTGCAATCTTGCCGTCGGAGTTCTTGTCCATCGAAGCAATAATTTGTTTCGACGTTATGGCAACGGAATTGGATCTTGGTTTGTCTTTTTTGATTGCTTTCTGTTGGGCCGTGTAGGCCAGCATCGCGTTGGTCTCTATCATGTCGATGAATCCATCACCATTGGTATCGATAGCGGCAAAGTTCTCTTTGATCAAACCGCCGGCTTCGTCTTCGCTGATCTTTTCGTCGTCATCTTTATCCATGAAGCCGATGATCTGCT
>CAZORS010000064.1:0-19601 GCA_964582025.1 uncultured Pirellulaceae bacterium
ACGTCCGATAGCCAGCATTATGTGCGGTCATAAAGGCAGGGCCGCCACTCTCTGTTCATCGTTCGACATTCCTTGGAAGCAAAACGCTCGCCCTAAGTTGTCCAAAGCTGATCTTCACAATGACCCGCTTGAGGTCGAGCTGGGCAACGTTTTTCAATATCTCGCGACCGACGCGTTGCAGATATTCGTCGACTGAAAAACTGATCGCATCGCGAAACCCGCGCAAACAACCGTCCTAACCGTTGGCCGTTTTCAACCAACCACCTTTTTGGCGTTTGTTGATCTTTCTCATTTCCATGATGGCGCGTTGGCGACTGATCCTGCAAGCTGCCAGTTCGTGATAAACCAAATCAGCGTGTTCGCGTCGCTGCAAGGAATCGTTGACATCCAGATACTGCTCGGCGTTGTCGATGATCCAATCTTTCATCTTTTGAGTCGAACTCCGATCGACGTCACCAGAATCTTCAGAGATCAACTCCGCAGTCTTCACAACGTCACGGTCCAGTTTTTCCTGAAGCGAACCGAGCTGTTTCTGAAGGTCCACTCGCTTCATGGCTGGATTCTTCTGCGCGCACGTGATCGTTTCGGCAACCAATTCTTGGCAAAGTTGGCCAATCTCGGGCATCGCAAGTAAAGCATTGAGCCCTTTCTGAGCGACCTCGGCATTGTTGACCGTCATCATCTTGCAGGCTTCATGACATCTGTCCCAAGCTTGAAAACGATAGACGAAATCGAGTCCGGTGCCTTTGATGTTTTGCAATCCCATCACTTTCGCAAGAAAACCAGGTGGAACTTCTTCAACAATCTTGGCAATCACTTCTTCGCCGGTCGATTCGTACTTTGGAACAACGACGATTTTCTGCTGATACCAACGAACGTATGCATTCCTGAAGGCTTCTTCTGCGGCTTCAACAGTCGAAGTTGTCGCTGCTTCGACGGTTGTTCGGAGTTCTTGATACTCCGCCAGCGTAGCGACCGATTGCTCGTGAAGAACAACGATCCTCTGAACCAATGCCTCAGCGACGTTTGCCGCCAGAAGTGAGTCCATGAGATTGTCGAGGTCGATACTTTCATGATTCGTCGGACAGACGCTACGCAACATGGCCTGCAAACGATCCTGTACGTTTTCATTGGTTGTCGGCAAACGCAGATCCCAAGCTGCTTGTTTAAGCGATTCCAAAGCATGTTCGCGATCCCAATCTCCTGAACGTTGCTTGAGTGACATCGAGGCAACTTTTTCTCGAAGCGCTTCGTCGATAAACGACTGAAGGCCATCGAGGTTGTTTCCGATCAAGAAGAATCGATCCGCGTTGACGTCTTCGACGATGATCTTGGCGAACACCTTCGATCGGGGAACTCGGTCAGCTCGATTGTTAACGACACCGCAAATCCATGTATCCGGTTCTGTCCACGGATCCTGCGAATCGAAACCGAGCCGTTTCCAGTTCCCCATGCAGCCAAACCGCTCGTTCGCTGAACAGCCGTTGGTAAATTCGATCTTTCGATGCTTGATGGTCGAAATCGGATGCGTCTTCAGAACCCCAAGGTCAGGAACCAACAAGTCCGCCATGGCTTTAAGTGAATAGTCGTACTCGCAACCGAGGTGAGTCCCCATCGCAGCAACCAAAGCGATGTTGTCCGGATGTTCCCGGTAGGGGAACCGATCGAGTACGTCATCGGTGATCAGTCCCGACTCCAGCCAACCGATTCCTTCGAGGCTCGTTTCCGCATGCCGACAGCTTTCAGAAACGAAAGGAAGCATCTGTCGCTCGGTCGTCAGTAAATGCGACTGCTGCGGTACGAAACCGGAAATCGTGGTCGCAACATTGTGACCCGCCGGACCTTGAACGTCTTCGTGGTCCGGGTACGTATTGGTAATGGTCCCAAGGTCATCTTGTGTCCACTGACGTTGCAACACGTCGACGTAAGCGGGAGTCAACGCCATGCACTCCCACAGAAAAACACTGGGATTCATCTTCGACGCAAGAACGATCAAGTTCTTCTGTTCCCAGATCGTTGCTTTGTCGTAAGGTCGAAAAAACGGAATCTCCAACGGCTCACCATGAGCAACACCGTGAATAAACATTGCCTCGCAACCGGTTGTCTTGGAGACCAGCCCATGCCCCATCACGCCAAGCAACGCCGCCTTGAGCCGCTCCGTTCCCGATTTCCCGCGAGTGCCCCATCCGCCGATCGACAATGGAATTTTTCGACGTGCCTTCCGAAAGCGATAGTTGTCCAAAAAGTGTCGTCCCATAAACAGCAGCAGCATGATTACGGTGAACACGACCAGTTGTGGTAACGTATTTTCGAAAGGCGAATAGAAGTAGCTGGCAAAATCGAGCATCGTCTGCGAGATCGTGTGAATCAGATTGCTCTGGTCCATCGCAACCACAATCGCTGCCGCACTGACAGAGCTATCTGTTGGTGACGCAGAATCTTTTCGTTCATCTGATTCGGATCGGAAGAATTTTTCAACGCTGTCATCAGCAATCACTATCCCGTTTCGCTGGAAGATTCCATCCGAATATCGTTCAAAGCTGATCTCAAATCCAAGTCCTCGCAACGAGTCAATGTATCGATGCGGCGGAAACGAATCGTCATTCCAGTTTCTCAGTTTTGCCAGTTTTGCAAATTGAAAACTTAAATTGTAAAACGCTTTCATTCGTTTCGCCCAAGTGTTCGGGCCTTTGACGCGTGTTATTCCTTGGCTCGAATAGAAATTCATTTCTCCTTGTCGCAGCCACGACATATTGAGCAAAGAAATAAAGTCATCCAGCAAAGGCAGAAACGGACGCCAAGTACCATCGCTAGAAATCGTTAGAGGTTCGCCAGGCACTTTGGTTTCGCTTAGCTCTCCGCAGATTTGCGATGGGATCCGCATGCTTGACGTGCTGATGCGTCCGGTGGTGTGACGAATTGCCTGCCGTTTATCGGTCGCGGTGTGAAAGAACTCGAACCAGAATCGCCAGAGTCGAAATCCGAAATGGTCGCCTCGGCGAATTCGAGTCTGACGTCGGCCTCGTTGAACTTCGTAGCCAAAATCATCGATTGCCAAAACCGAAAGGGCTCGACCGACAACGTCTTCGGGTTGATTCTTGAACACTGAGTTTGGAATCTTCGCAATTTTACCGCGATTGGTTCTGGAAACTGACTTATGAACTTCCTTGATCATCTCCGATGCGCGAGGATCCAGAATCGCCCATATTTTTTCACCAGTTTGCGCTGCCCAACGGCGCACCGGCGTTGATTCGGATTGGGTTTCCAGTGATCGAATCGCTGGTTCAATTTTTGCTTGATAGAACTCGACCAGTTGATTGAACTGAGCTTCCGATTGCTGCCTGTGTTTCTCAAGCAACACGACCGAAACATGAAAGGCTGTACGGATAACAAAAGGATCCTTTTCGGTTCTCAAAACCCGGTCGATCAGATTCAAAACTCGGACACTCGATTCCCACGGAAGATCCACACCGATGGCACATGTCAGTGTCGCAGCACGAACTTGCTTTACTTCATCATGTAAACCGAGTGCAAGATAGGTTTTGCAGCCCGAAACGCTCTGAGACCAAATCGCCGTTTCCGCGATCGCTTGACGCACGAAAGGACTTGGATCTTCGATGTTTTCGAAATCAATGAGCAGCCGTGGTTGCCTCTTCAACTTCGCAGTCAGCAAACGCCAAATGTGACGACGCACGAAAATGTCGTCGGTGCCATGCTGTATTCTGGCGCGATGTTGCAAGAACGAGACGCCTTGATACTGATCCAGCCAAGCGCAGATACTAATCGCTTCACATTGAAGCCAAACATCAGCCGTGGTGTCCATCGCCAAACGATTGACCACCACTCGCGCTTCTTCATCAAGTGCAGCCGCCGCATATTCTGGCACCAATTGATGGAGCCCTTTTCGCAGGCATTTTAATGCGGCGACAGGCAATCGAACGTCACCCTGATACCGAACGACTTTCACAATTCGGTTTTCCAAATTCAGACGTCGCCAAATTTCAACCCACTTGATGACTGAATCGGAATTCGATTCTTTCTGCCATGACCGAGCGAGCTGAAACGTTTTGGCAACCACGATCGACAAACGATCCAGCGCAAAGACAACCAACAATTCCAATTCGCCAGTTTGCTTCAAAAAGCGATCGTTCATCGCCTCTTCATCAAGCCAAAGATCCAATGACTTCTTGTCTTGCTTCAGTTGAGCGTCGGTTGCTCCCAGTTGAGCGGCGTAGTCGAGAATCACGTGTCGAAGATCAGCGTCATTGTTGACTCGCGAAACAATCTGGCGAAACTCGCGGTTCTCGTTCTTGAGTTGCTCCAATTCAAAAACAAGCGACTCGATATAGCCCGGAACAAATTCACACAGCAGCCGACAAGCGTGGCTGTCCAAACGGCGATGCTCACGCATGGAACCGGAGTGAATCCCGATCTTCCGAACCAGTTTCGGGGTCGCCTTCAATTGTCGGTCATAGTTTTCAGCTCGCTCACCAAGCCATGCACCAAAACATTCGCGCACCGTGGTAAGGAGTTTCGAATTCAATTGCTTTTCAAGATGTCGCATGCCTTGCTGCAACATTTCGTCTGCGGTGGCCGCAATTTCGCCGGCAAACGGATGAAAGTTCGGCTGGCGTTTCCCGGAAGAAACTGGTGATTCAATTTCACCATTTTTCGTAGCGTTTAAATTCTTTCGAGCTACTTTGACAGAAGCGCTTGGTCGCGTCGGCTGAGCCAATTTGTTTTGTTCAGGGAGAGTAGGCATCGGGTGGTTGCACTGTCAGGTGCCGAAGGGAACGCTCTTCGCGGATCGAACGGAACAGGACCGAATCGGGACGCATGTCGCGGTAGCCTCGAACCTGATTGAAAAAGTTTCTCAGATTGAACTGAAAACTTGATTCCCCAGAGGCCACGTCGTAACGCAATGAAAACCGGGCTTCTGATCGCCAGAAACGGTTGTGCCATGTCTCCAGCATTGCGTCGACGTCAAACAAGTTTTGAACTGCCGCATTTGTTCTATCATTGTCGGCAAAGAAACCGGTAACCCTATAACCAAGTCGCAGTTGTAGCGGTCCTAGCAACTGGTCTACGCCAAAATGGACTCCAAGGTTGTCTGGTATCAACTGGTCGGCATTGGTCACCAACATCGGACGCGCCCAAAAGCGACGGTCGATGCAACACTGATAAACCCACTGATCCGATAGTCGGAGACCATAACGATGATCCGCTTTGTAACGAGTGAAAACATCTTGATCCAACTCGCCCGACGGAAAACCATTCCGCTCTTCGCTCAAGTACTTTCCAAAAAACTGAAGTCGCGGAGTCCGATGGATGTTCTCATTGACACTCTGACGACGCGAAACGCTTCCGGAAACAAACGCCGACCAAGGAAATGAACTGACTCCGTCAAACAAAGGTTGTCCGGCATCTTGGGCGAACAATCCGGATCTCCATTGAGCCCGAATTGGCCCCCAACCTCCGGCAGGTTCTGGCGGCTCACATTCGTGCGGCTGCAAGTTGTAACTTTCTTGATGGTTCAATCCAAAACTTGTTCCACCATCGAATCGCGGGCGAACAAACAGCTGGCTTCGTTGATCGGAATTGGCCCACGGATCATGAAAGTATCGAGTCACTCCGAGTTCGGTGAAACGGCCCGGTTGCGATGTCGTGTCCGGCAATTCGTCGAGCGCGCGTCGTTGTTGATAGTTGAAATGGGACGCGATCGTTCCGAGATTTTGCCAACCCAATTCTTGAAAATCTGGTTCTGCGATCAGGGCGGGCATACTGTCGGGAGAGAGCAGGGCGAGGTCTTCGATGTCGTCGAGCCCTGTGCCTAAGTCGATGATCGGTTCCAACCACGCCGCCTGCGCCACGCCTTCGGACACCGGTATTTGCTGCTGCGGGATTTTCTGTTTCTCTGAGAATATCGCTGACGGTCTATCGGTAAAGGTCAGTTGGAAGATTCGAATGTGCTCCTGCGAGCGGCCATCTTTTGGATAGATGGTGAAGGTTCTATCTTCTGATTCTGGAACGGTCAGAACTTCGAATTCGCTCCGTCCATCGACTCTGCGGTCAACTCGAAACAAGCCAGGACCTTTGACAGAGAACTTCACGGGCTCTTCTGGTAGAGCGACCATCCACGTTCTGGTTCGAGACAATTCTTCTTTGGTCGTCGAGCCAAACGGAACTTCGCTCCCGTCATCTAGGACCTCAAACGCTTCTACTTCTAGCATGTGATTCGCCATCGCATTCTCTTGTGCGATCCGAATACGGTGATCGCCTGCCGGAAGATTGAAGTCGATCGATTCCGCGTCTCCACCGTCAACACCCATCCGCCGGCTTTCGCTGCCGACTTCAACCAGAGCAATCGTTGGAGCCATGGGCACGAATCCAACTGCGGGACGCCGAATTTTCAGTCGCAACCGCACGGGCCTTTCGTCGCTCACTTCGAGCGATGCTTCTTTCGTTCCCGCCACGACCCAGTTGGATTGGTTGAGGCCAGCCAACGATCTTCGAATTCGAATTTCAGGAGTCTCCGGAGTCCAATGTTCAACTTCAAACGAACGAACGCCCGCTCGCGCGTCAAAGGAATCAAACCCTTTCCAAACGGTACCTGATTTGGCGTAGTTTAAGTACGCGCGAAGGTCTTCCCGCGACGGATCAAGTTGGCAGATGTCGTGAAGCAGCCCAATCGTACGAAGCCGACACGAATGATCATGAAGTCTGTGGCTGAGGTCGTACGCCAGCTTTGCGGCCTGTTGATGGAGCTCATCCTGTTCGGTTTGCTCAAAAGGCTGTTCGCTTGGCAGCAAACGCAACTCGTTCGATTGGGCAAGATTGATGTTTCTTGCTTGCAGATACTTCCACGCTTGCTCGATTGACGTACAGTCGTGCGGATCAGCAAGTTTTCCGATCAAGTAACTTCGAGCATTGCAATCATAATTCAGAACACGAACGCAATCGTTGTCCACTTGGTCAGCGCTTGCTTCGACGACCATCATCGCGCCATAGTCGCCGGTGACCGCTTTCGCAATTGTCGAAGGCGAAACGACTGGTAGTGCCGGCAGTCTAACTTCTGGACGATCTTGAAGGACGCGAAACAGGAACCTGTGATTCTGAGAAGCCAGTTCGATTCGGTGCAAACCTGCCGGTACTTTTATCTCTGTCGTGGCGAGTCGGCCGGGAACAAAGGATTCAACTCCCTCGATCCGTAATTGTTGCGAAGGCGTGTTGCCCAAAGCTTGAACCAAACCTCTCTTTTCACCGTTGGTAACGGTAAACCATTCATCGAATCTTGAGTCCGGATCGTTCGAGTGCACTGGTCTGATTTCGAATCGAATCGTTGTCGGGCCAGAGACTTCGATAATTGCAGGCTCTGCGTTTGAGGCCGCAAAGAACTGAGATCGAAGATTACGCATCGCAGAAAAGATATGTGCGGCACCCCGGCACTGTACAACCAGATCTGGCGTTGGCTCCCAGACGCGCGGGCCGGGATGATTCGATTGCCAATTCTCCCATTGAACGATTGCGTCGAGCCGCTGTTGCAAGTCAGGGCTTTTCAGTTGCTGATTGATTGCGACGCCAGCGTGCCAGTGTTCAATCCATAAGCGACCTTCTTCACCAGCTAACTCCAGCGATTCCAATCCCGGTCGCACGTTACCGCGCTGGATTGCGGCGAGCCCTTTCCAGAGCCTCGACTTTGGTTCCGAAACTCGGTCCGAGAGGTTATTCAACAGCTTCCACCATCTCATCTCAAAAAGACTTCTGAGATGAAACTCGCTCGCGGCACCGCTTGGTGTCGGCGGGTGCATGAAGAAGGCCATTCGCAGTCGATCGTTTTCTGCAAACTGATTGGCAAGTTCTAAGCTCATTTGATACTGTCGCTCAGGATCGTCCGTGTTGAGCATGTGAAAGATCATGTATTGCTCAGCGACCAGATGCGCGAACGGCAATTTTCTGGCATATCCCAACAGCCTGATCAACGCTTGTTGTCGCAGTTCAGGATCCTGCCCAAACGCCATCAACCCTCGAAGCTCACGATTGCTCAGGAAGGATTCGCCGATCCGCTGCAGTAGGTCGGCTCTCGCGAGCAGTGCTTCGTGATTGAGTTCACGATCGGATGAATTGGCGAGGTCAGAAAGAACTTCCACCAAACCAATCATGTTTTCGTCAGCTTTAAGTTGATCTGTTTTCGCGACAAGGTCGATCGCATCCTGATCAGAAATGGTTTTTGTCGAAAGCTGACTGTTCTCTTGCTTAATGGATGCTTCGAAAGTTGCCTTGTGTGAATCCAGCAGCGTCGTTAGGTCAAACTCTTGGTTCTTTAACAGCATGCTGGAAAACTCAACTCGAATCGGGTCGCCACTTCGAATTTCATTCTGATGATATTTCCATTCCGACTCACTGATTTTTTGATAGCGAGTCGTAAGGTACTGCAGACCAATCAGTTTGGGATTCCTATTCGCGGAAGTCGCGCTGAGGGTGACTTTCTTGACGCCATTTGGGATCAGAATCTCATGCGTTGCGGCAACCGTCGAATCGGCATTTCGTTTCGCTGACGCGGCAGGGCCTCCCAGCGTCGAACCATCAAACGGCGCGTGGCGATTTGCGAAAGCCACAACGGCCGCTTCCTGATATCCGGGTTTCATGAGGCTCGAATGAATGTCCGTCGTCGGACCGACCCAGAATTGGATTGGCGACCCGTCATCGTATTGAATTGAGAACATTGCTTCGTTTTTGACCGAGGCTTTGTCGACCACAACTCGAAGCATCGACGGCCCAAGGTTTTCCGGAACCCGATACACAAGCGACCGCGGTCCTTCGCAATGTTCCGACGAAAGCGGAAACAGCAGCGTCGAGGGCAATTGTTTGGCCGCTTCTTCGACGTGCTGTTCACCAAGCACGATTTTTCGAAACGGTTGCTTTGGAGATCGAATAGAACGAATGGGAAACCGTACGCTACGAGGTTTCATGGGCTCAGCGGATGAAGGCAGCAAATCCCGAAAGTGCGTGAACTTTCCGCGAATTTTGCGTGCTAATTCTGGCACCGTCAGTTCATCACGATAGTCCGGGTCCCCGTGTCGATGGGTGGCAATCGCACGCATCCACATGTACGCGTTTAGGCCACCTTGTCGAATCGAGTTGTCTCTCGCGACGTTCAGAAACTCCTCGTGATGGAGCCACGGATCGAAACGAGGATCAAGGTTCCCATCAAGGGAATGAATTGATTGTCCATCAAGACTCTGACTCGCAACTTCAGCTTCGTGGGGATAGACCGCGCAGTTCTTCACCAGATGATCAACCAGATCCCAATTCGCTTTCGTGCGGCAAAGCTTCAAACCCAAGGCCTCAGTACGCAAGTAACATGAGTGTGAAAACTCGACTTCGACATTCTCGTGTTCTGCAAAATCGAGATACGCAAACTCGCGACGACCAATCAATCGTTCATTGTCGTCAACGAACCAGCGTTCGTATCGTCCCGGCAACGTATCGAAAGTCACAATCTTTCTAATGGCACCGTCGACGTAGACTTTCATCCAGTAGCTGCGATGCTGAGATGCGTCGTTGTTGTAATCCAAACGTGTCTCGAAACGGACGCGTGAATCATTTTTGCGTTTGCCAACTTTGACCCGATCACCTGGTTTGATCACGATGTAGGATCGCGGTCTTTTGTCGCTGTCGTCGTGGATCTCAACTTGGTTTCCACAGTTCAACAAATTGCCCTGATACGAATCAAGCCCACGATTGACGGTTCGGCGAGACGTATAAATCGCGAAACGCGCACTGCCATCGGCGTGCGGACTTCTCCTCAGACGGGCAACGGTCCAAGCCGAATAGCCTGGAGCCGCAACGATCGATCGAGCGTCGGTTGTTCGTGCGACGTTCAGCTTTCGCATCAGACCTGAACCGTCTGACAACCAAAGTTCAACTTCACCTGAGCTCAGGCACCCTTGATCCCAACCGAGAACACGAACCATTTCGTTTGGCGGAAGTAGGAAGTCCGTGCTTTGGCCAGGCAAAAGGTCAACGACGTGCTGACGTTTTTCTCCAGACCATTCCGGATCGATTCCATCAACACTCTGACAACATTCGCTGACGTTTTCCCAAGCGATTGGAACCCGGTTTGAATATCGACGCTTCGTGTTCACGTCGAGTTGTTGACCATTTGCCGTGTCAACGATTCCAGAAAATAATGCTATCCACAGTATCAGCAAGGCAAGCGCAAACGAGCTTGTCACAGTCTCAGGAATTGTGCGCGATAAGTCCGTGCAGATACGTGTGGAATGCGTAGTAGTCGTCGGAAGAAGTCGTGCCGATGCCACGACACTTTTGGAATCAGAATTGACTGAAGGCGGCATCATGAAAGGCAACATTAACGGCAGGTGATGTCACAGCCGTGCATTTCAAACGGCGACCATCACCTTCGAGATCATGAGATTGCTTCGAGACTGTGACGCTTGCTAATTAGCAAAATGCCACGAAAGTCGAAAGGGCGATGTAATGCAAACCCTCAAGCGGCTTTGAATCAATTGCCCAGTCCCCCAAGTTCTTCTGAATTCACAATCAACTTGCATGGATGATTGCACTTTTCGATCAATCACCGGCCGCAGTTTGAGCAGTTCGAAAAGCATCGTAGAGCCGAGATTGCACCGCGGGCAACCTCAACAGTTGATCCCGAAGCGGTTTCGCCATCTCCACATGAATGAAGTTTCGGTTCCCCTGCGCCCGCATCACTGATGCCTGCTCGTTCGTTGTTGCGCCCAGTTCGCGCGTTTCGAAAGGATAAAGCCAGACCCGATCCTTGCCAAAACGCGTTTTCATTTCGCGAGCAAACCGCTTTGTGAGTTTGTTTGGAGATCGAGTCGCATTGCTGACGATCGCCAGCGTCGCTGCGGATTCGGCTTGAGCGCCTTCTCGTTTAGAGGCGTCGAATCCGTGAACCTGAAAGTTAACGAGTTCAGGATATTTCTCGATCATTACGCGCGTGAAGGAATTGAAAAAACTTCTTGACTGGTGGGCCATGTCGTAGTGTTTTCGATGGACTGTGTTCCACGCTGCAGCCTGAATATTCTGTCGCTGAAAAAGCTGCTTGGTGATAACTCCTGTCTTAGTATCAAAGAAACGATGCGGCGCTTGAACCATAATCGGATCGACAACCGGAATCCTGATTGCGTACAACCCTCGCCCGCTTCGCCGCGATTGATGCTCTTCAATGATTACCATTTGCTGGTCTTCCATAAAGTGGACGACCCAGCCGAGCTCACGCCAGTTGGACTTCGTTTCTTCGCTGGCGAATGACTGGTCAACCGATTCTCTGAGAAGCTTTTCAAAGGCTTTGACTTCCTCTCCGATCGGCATTGAGAACTCGGTGGAGTCTATTGAGCGCCGAAAGATGCTATTCAGGTTAGGCGCTGACTCGGAGAATGTTTCGCTGGACTGCGGCTGTGGTTTACTCTTTGTCTCGACCAATGTCGCTGGCTCCTGTGGCTCGGGAGACGCGACTAGGCATACGGCTCCCGCCAACGACGCGAAGATAACCAGCAACGAAATAGCAAACTTCAAAGATTGAATTTTTCTAGAATTCAAAATTGGATTCACTCCTATCACTATTCGAGGTCACGATTGTCGAAAACTCCATACCGGCGAATCGTCTTGCGTGCCGGCACGGTTTGATAGAGCAGCAAGTGTCCCGACAATGCGTCCTCTCGCTGAACCTCAATGGTGTACTTTCCAGTCGGCATGTCGCTGCCAAGTTTGATGAAGCAGCGACTTCCGGAATCCAAATTTCCGTATCGATCAATCAACAACGAACGGGCAATTGGCAATGGAGCAAGGTCATAGCTTCGATCACGCAGGGTCCAATTGCCTCGAGGCTTATGTGTGTTCAATTCCTCTTCGTGAGGCACAATCTTGACTTTAAGCGACGCTCTGGTCGACTCGGAAGCATCGCGATAGAGCGTCAACGTCAACAGTTCATCTTCCTCAGACTTCTTTTCGTACTCAAAACGAGTCGGGGAATTGCCAACCCGCATTGCTGTCCTCCGGTAGTACGCGACCGCCGAATCCATTTCCATTCTGCTTGCGAAAACTCGCACGCCATCGTTGAATTCAATTCGCAGCGAGCCACGAACAGCCGGCAATTTTACATTGAATTCTCCTCGTGAAGTCGCAAAATCTTTCGTCGCGACAAGTTGCTCGTTGCACCAAATTCGCATGGGTCCTACTGGTCGATCAGACGCATAGGCGATCTTGATGTCCCGATAGTGAGATGTTCTTTCGGTCGTGTTGTATGACACATTGTCGCCTGAAAACATTTCATGCCAAAGCCACACAGAGTCAGGCTTTTTTGATTCGTCCGTTTCCAGAGGATCGATCGCTGGAACCATAATTCGCGATCCAAGCCAGTCGCCTTCCGGGAGAAAGCGATTCCAAACAAGGTTTCCTCGATCTACTTCACTGGCCTCGGGGAGTCTTTTTTGGATCCCGAGATTCAGGACTCGGTTTTCCGAAACATATCTTTGATGATCTTGAGGCCGAAGGGTGAACCAATTTCGATACGGAGAATTTAGTCGCTGAACAACGTTGTAGTCTTCCGGAACTCGCGTTTGTGCCGCAAGTCCATCTGGCCGAGTGTGTGCATTGACCAGCACTGAAGAATCTTCACTCCAAAACTCAACGCTGGTGACACGCGGCGGCACAGGGAACCAGAGTTTAATTGCGTCCGTAACCGCAAACGTTGCACGATCTCGCCAAAAACGTTCATGCAAGGACACTTGCGGGTTCAACTCCTCGACGCCTTGATCGACGGTTTGGCCATCGTCGTCAACGAATCGCCAATGGACGTGTCGCGGTTGTGTCAAAGTGGACTCTGAGGATTCCGCATCGAACATCTTCGCTTCGGCGAATCGAAATGCCACCTTTAGCGGTGTCACTTGATCGCTGACGTGGCTAACCGAAAACCCAACAGGCCGGTGATCCGCAATGTAAACAGGGGAATGTTTTGGTTCCATTTCGATTTCAGTCCATTGGCCGGAATCATCTGCTGAAGGCTTGCGGCACCAAAACCTTAAGGCGGCTGCACATTCTGATTCGACTTCGATCATTCCTCCGACACGCTTTATTTCAACCGAATGAGCATCCGACATTTTTGATGGGGCAAATTCGACTGACCCAAATTGTTCCAAACCTGAATTTGGGTCTGCGAAACAATAGTGGAGTTGACCATGAATTGGAGTGTCCGCATCGATTGGCATTGCATCCACCCGAAGCGTTGCTGATCCATCACCTACTGCAGCGACAACTTTCCAACCGGGTTGAACAACGACGCCTTTTGGAAACGGCATATCGACAACATCCAGATCGTCACTGTCGCCAACAAAGTAAAGAAATCGACGCGGTGGTTCTCCAACAGAAGATGCCCTATTCCATTCCCACTTCAAAAGTCCCATTTGGGATTCATGATCCAACAAGTGGTGCTCATAGACCGAATGCTTGGCAACCTTCTTCTTACGTTCACTTGAAATGCTGTCCCATGCACCGTAATCGTTCTGGATTTTTCGCTTTGTTTTGTAAACCGTGCGCGTCAGAACTTCCAAGACACCTTCTTCCAACTCAGTCGTCCTAAATCTGACGACTCGGGCCGCGTCCATTTTTGCGCCAAGCGAAATTTGCATCACCCGTGTTTGAGCAACGTTTGCGTCAAGGTCTCCAACGACAATCGGATCCACGATTTCGCCTGAATCGGGTTTCATTTTCTCTTTGATATTGCTTCGAAAATTGTAGACGCCACGGTCAAGAGAATTCATTTGATCATCAAGGAATTCATACTCTAACGCATAGCGAAACCCACTTCTTGGGTCGTTCAAAGTAGGTTCGTCTCGCATTCCAGCGCTCTTGTCGATAATGGCGTTGGAAAGAATTCGTACCGCCAATGCATTGCCCGGAAGATGAAATGTCGTCCAGTCATTGTTGATTCGAATAGCTACGCGACGTTTCGCGTCCGAGCGATTCAACGAATCAATCGTTTCGCTGCCTGTTGAAATCCAACTGGCACTCTTGAATTGAAACAGGGTGCCAAGAATCAACAGCAATGTGATGCCGACGCTAATTGCATCTCTAAATCTGAACATCATTGCACCTCCATGAAGAATGAACGCGACAGAATGAAATTCTGAACATTCCTCGAGTCGAATTTTCCGACGCGGAAGATTCGATCATTGAGACCCCGAGGGTTGAACAAAGCGATCGCTCGGCCCTGATCATCGGTGACTACGATCAAAGTTGAATTTGTCTGATCATCGAAAAATCGCTCGAATCGAAAGCCATCAAACTCGCTGACAAGCGAATATAGCTTCACCACGTCATGCACTTTCGAAAACTCAAGGAGTTGATTCCGCAATGATTCGGGGATGGATGAGGCCCCGTCTCGTCCTTGGGCAGATGTGATGATTTCTTCTCGAGATGCAAAGCTCGATTTCATTCCGCAAGCTCGCAGCTGGGAGTTCAGACTGTCGGACGGATCCTGAGGACGGAACTTACTGCGAAGGCCCGGCGAAACCCAAAGGCTCATGATCTCTTTGTTGTCAGCCACTTGAACCGATGCCGCTCTGAGCATCATTCCCAACTCGTAGCCAGCGACATCGGCTCTTCCGTCGACAAAATCGACGGTCAGCCCGTCAGCAACGAAGGAATCACCCAAACGTTTTTGCATTGGTGAGAGTGTACTGAAGTTGGTTGCACCAGCGTCCGTCGCGATCACGATATCGGATATGATCGGCGATTGACTTGAACGTGCCTGAACGATCAACCACGGACGATCGCGAAGCTCACGAAACAAGACGTGCCTCGTGAGACCCAACAGATTCGCACGGTTGGATGACTTTGTAAGATCGCTCGAACGGTCCAAGTTCGAGTGTGGATGTGCGCCAGCAATGAACAACGCAGAAGCATTGTGACGTTGGAACACACTAGATCCAAATTCAAACGAACGGCGTTCGTACAACGGACGAGAAACCTCGACGCCACATGGTTCCTTGAGGCCCAACCGGAAAACGGCTGTGCCCCATCCTAGCCGATTTGCTGGATCGACTTGCTCTCGCAATGCGATGAACACGTCGCCTGTATTTTCGTCTTCGATTATTTGAATGCGATATCCAGTACTTTTGGCTTCGCTATCAATCGCTTTCAAGTTCTGCAGCATCACACTAGATAAACTGTCTTCGTTAGCCAATTTGAAAAGTGGATTCAAAATTGCTTCATCAATGAAAAGTAGCTCTTCTTCTTTGGGAGCGCGGTATTGGTCACTCCCTTGAGAACAGATCTCTTCCTTCACAGACAATAACCATTGAGACAGTGAACCCTTGACGATCATGTTGCCCCGATCGCCTACTGGACGATGGCTTCCGTTTTCAAACGAAGCACGGGCAACCATTAGTCGACGTGACTCATTGGTCAGAATAATGGTCGCCGCTGACGAACCGCGATCGCGGACCGGACCGGTTTGGTCACCGAGCAAATTGAAACTTGTTTGACGAAACGGCGTTTTGCGTTCCGGCTGAGCAATCCAACGGAACTGAAAGTCTCCGACAACACGTCTTAGTTCACGTAGATTAAGGCTGTTGGGCAAGCATCTTTGAACTTCAAGGACATTTTGGGTATCTCGATCCGAGTCGATGTTTCTCGATTCAGGTTCGGCTCGCACGTAGAGCCCGTCCCTTGCAGCAAAGACCTCGTTGAACGACGCCTCAAATCCAGCTGCATCGTCATTGGTTCGCGAATTACTTTTTGAAGGGTGAGGAGCGGTACCGAAGACTGCAACCGCTCCAGCGTCCAAAGCTTGATGCAAAGACATTGCAGATTCTGCACACCACTTTTCTTTGATTGCGTTTGGAGCGACGATTGAAATGCCGGTTTTGTTTTCTGGAGTGACGACGATCCACCCTCGGGCGAGAAATGGCTCAGACTCCCGGAGCAAAATATGCTTACCACCAACGAGCAACAACTCGTAGTTGACGCTCGCCAGCTCACGGGCGATTTCGTCAAGGGCTTCTTTGTTTGATTCGCTTGCAAGGTCTTCCGAAATATCTTTCAATTTTTCGAGGCCTGCACGAAACGTATTCAGCTGTTGTTTGGTTGGTCTGAGGTTGGCAACATCGGACCGGTCACGATACAGCCGAACTTTTTCATCCTTAAATAGATCGAACAGCTTACGATCCGATTCAATCAGCACCGTTGAAGCAACCGATTTCTGCGCGATTTGTTCTATTCGCAAGCCAGAAAAGTCGAGGCGATCGAGCGTAAATCCAATAAAGCAAGCCAACACGGCTCCGACGGCAGAAATTTGCAAAACGCCTTTCGACATCCGTATCGAAGCTTTCTTGTCGCTAATTTTGATTGCAACTAGAGTCGACAACAGATATCCCAGCCCAAAAAAATCGGTGACTTTTAGATCAGGCGCGAAATTCGAAAGAGTGTGCGACAACACGAATCGAATCAGGAAGCAAACCGTAAAGAAAAACACCAGCTTGCGTCCACCCTGAATCGCAACGTTGCGAAACGGCTTGCTGCTCACCAACAGCTTTCCAATGCCCAAGACGAGACAGATTTCCACCATCGAAAACAAAATGCGATGGGGCTCGGCCCAAAGCATCGCGAAAAGTGCTGGAATCAGAATCCCGTTGAAGTCCCACGCGTATCGAAGGTTAACCCAAGACGCAAGCCAGCCCGTGACAAGGATCACAATGTATGCTTTTGGACTGGATAACATCGACGTGCTGATATCTTCGTACAGCAAATGGAAACTTCCGATGTTGAAGTTTGTGAATGGAACAAGAAACAACGCCACGACTACCCAAGTCAATCCAACCGTCGTCAGCAGACAAGGCAAGCCACGCATCACCCCTGGCTTCCAGAAGTAGTTGGCGATCAGAGCCACCGCGATCAGGCCATAGCTGCTCAGGTCGTTTCGGTAGTCGATGTCGAAGTTCATGTTTTCGACCAGCCAACGACCACCAGCGGGCAACAGCCAGCCGTCACACAACGAGCGAACGAGCACGCTCAGGACGATGATTAGAAAAAATCGATCACGTCCGAACACGCTGCTCCAATACGGGTGCATTCGATTGGATTCTGAAACCCAGGTCGCAAACCAGTAAGTGATCATGGATTCAATCAGGATGATCACTGCGGTTGACGGGCGGGCGATCATCAACGGCACGACGTAACCTGGAATCACCAGCGCAGACAGTGTCCACCCCAGTCGCAGGTTGAAAAATACCGTGATCACGACGCCAATCCAAACCGTCGTCGTGACTGTTATTGACGAAGAATCAAAAGGAAACAGGGGAAGCTGCAAATCAAACATCGCAAGCCTCCGTCGAACCCTTGCCCGACATCGCTTTTAAGTTACCAGCCGGAAAACTCACCCAAATTAGGATTTCGCCGCTGGAAGCATCTTCGACCCCAACACTTCCGCCACAAGTTTCCATTTCTTGTTGTTCTGCGAAAAGTCGCTCGATCTGGCGCTTGTCGAGAATCGAAGGCGAAGACCAGTTCACGTCTTGGCGATCAGGCCCGTTTCGCATTTCCAATTTCCATTGCGACGCATTGCGATCCAGCTTGACATTCAGCGTATCGGAATGACGAGAACACTCAGCCAACACCGAAAGGCAAACTTCGATCGTTTTGACAATCCTGTCGCGGTCTCGGACAACGACACTTTCCGCACCGTCAAACTTGGTCTCGATTGTTAGATTTGTCTTTTGCAGGCGCGGTTGTGAATTGAACAAAGCTGCTCGCCAAACCGAATCGAAACTTCCATCGCGACGTGAAGCCACTACATCACTGGCGGCGCTGATAAGACTTTCGATCTCGGCCAACACAGACTCGCCATTCGGTTGACCTGCCGCGTTAGTCACTTGTTTTACTAAGCTCGCAGGTGCGTCAAACAGTTTCGCCAACTTGTTGAAGCTCGCATGTTCGCGAGCATCAAAAATCTCAATCAGAATGCCGCGTGAAAACAGCTCTCTGCCAGAATTGTCGTTCAATTCAACCGGGCTAATCACGATGTTTCCGTGAAGGTTCCCCGACTTTGTCTCGAGGTCCGTTCTTTGATCAAAAAGAATCGCGCTGCGGAAGATTTCGCGAGCTTGTTGGACGTTGACATCCGCAATGGACTGAATCAGATCCGTGAAAGTAAACTCAGAAACTGGTTTGTCAGCTTCAAGCCTTCGAATCATTCGGGAGTTGACGTTGATGACAGATCCAAAAGAATCGAACAGCATGCGGCAACAGGAATCCGTTTCGAACGCCTGTTCGATTTGATTCTTTGACGTATCGCTTTGTTGCAGCTGTCGGGCAATCTGATCCGATTCACGATGTTCAGGCGTCTCATTCAGATTTTCCCAAGCACGATTCGGAATTTTGGATCTTCGACTCTGATCAATCATTTGCGAGAAATCTGCTGCGAATTCGTCGAGCACGTTCTCAAAATCAGGCCAATTGAAAGTGTGCTCTGAGCTCATTTCAAGAACCATGAAGCCGAAGATTTTGCCTTTGCACATCAACGGGACAATGAACTCTGTGTCACCGTCGATGGATGCTAAATCTCCGGCTTCAGGATTCTTTTCCCTATCCGGTGTGAAAATTAGACGAGTTCTGTTCTGTTTTGTTCTTCCCAGTTCAATGCTACGTCGCCAAGGATCGCGATTGATGTCGCGGCGTCTTTCGTAGATTCCCTCGTCGCCAACTCCAACTGTGTGAACCAGTTGCAACGTCTGATCTTCCGGGCGCAGCTCAAAAAACGCCGCCCGTTGTGCACCGAAAAATTGGTCGACGGCAGCTGTGATATGTTTCCACGGATCTTCTGTTTGCAAGTTTGAAGCTGCAACGCTGTTCGACTGCAAACGAATCTTGAAAGCTGAAACGAATTCAGAAAGGATTCTAAATCGCGCAAACCAAAAACAAACAGGAACCGTTGTCAACAAGAACAGTAAGCCGGTGATCGGCGAGCATATGGACAGAAAGGAAAACGTCAGGAAAGCCACTGCCAGAGCGATGATGCAGAGAATTCCCACGACGCTCGGAAAATACCGATAGTCCAGTTCGCGAAAAACGAAACAGAGCCCGATCCAGCATATCGCCAAACAGCAAACCGACGACATCGAGCTGGCTTTCTGCAGTGGTCGACCACTTAAAAGCGTTAGGAGAACGTGCCCCCGAACTTCGAGTCGTGGCATGCGTTGCGTCGCCGAGGCAGGCGTCAACATACCTGCCGATTCTGGCATCGCTTCACCAATGATTACGAAACGATTGCTGATCAGTTCGGGCAAGTAGTTTTCTTGAAGGATTCGCGAGCCGGATATCCGCGGAATCGCGTGAACCGACTGTCCAAACTTGATTCCGATTCGGTTGTCAGCCTGCTTTGCTAAAAAGCCGGCGCTCGCCAACAACAACTGCTCAAATGAAAACAACTGTCCTTCTGGACCAGAGACCCGCTGTTGAGCAAATCGAAAAACAGGTTGCGGAGCAAACGAGAGATCCGAAAATCCAATCGGAATCATTTCGCTGTGGTCAATTTCGCATTGGCCAATTTCGGTTTGGCCAAT
>CAZORS010000064.1:19701-25113 GCA_964582025.1 uncultured Pirellulaceae bacterium
TCGGAATCATTTCGCTGTGGTCAATTTCGCATTGGCCAATTTCGGTTTGGCCAATCATCGCAGCAGGCAGGCCCTCAACAATAGCGCATCGAGTCCGCGAGGCAATCTTATCCGAAAGCATCAAAGGTGCACGTTCGCTGACAACTCCGATAGCTTTCGGGGATGCCTGCGATATTTTGGTGAGAAGCTTTGTTAGCTCCGGATTGTCGCGTTCAAGAATCGACGGATCACACTCAACAAGCAGAACTGTAGCATCATCCACTGCCTGCGGTGCAAAACGGTGAAACGAGTCAAATATTCTGCCGTCGATGCTTTCGAAAAACCGGAAGTGATTCCCGAAAATCGCAATTGCGATGACGACCAATAACGCAGACCAACCGATGCCACTTCTCCGTTGAAAACGGGAGTTCATAGAAGTGAATTGGGAGAATCAAACGAATTAAGACGATTCGAGGAACCGTCCGCCAAACGTAGGTTTCACCCTATGCGGCTAACCCGATATCAGATCTCTAATCGGAAAATTCGTTTGTTCCCGAGCATCTATTCCGGTTCTGAGGGTCCTAACCCCGGTCCATCGAATGCATCGATGTAATTTGGCGGCACGCGATCCGTCAACCAAACACCATTGGCCGAAAAAAAGAATACGTAGCCATCGTCGGCCATCTTCGCCGCATCGATTTTCAAAATCACGGGCTGCCCGCGGCGAGAGCCGACTTTGCTGGCCGTCTCTAGGTCAGCGCTCATGTGAACGTGTTGGCGACTCATCTTCTTTAGCCCAGATTCACGAATCAAGTCGAGGAACTTTTCAACCGTTCCGTGATAGAGTTCCACCGGAGGAATCTTTGCTTCCAACTCAACGTCCACTTCGATCGAGTGTCCTTGGTTGGCGCGAATTCGAGTCTTGTCTTCGCTTAACGCAAACCGTTGCTTGTCGTTATCGCGGACGACTTGCTCAAGCAGTTGCCTGTCGACATCGAGGCCAATTCCCTGCATCGCTTCCAGCAGTGGTTTGACTTCAACCCAACCGTTTTCATCCAGCACCAAACCCAGATGCTCCGGTTTGTGCCGCAACACAAGGCTCATCAGCTTGCTAATCTGTTTTGTGCGTTTCATCATGGTCTCCAAATCTCAAGACAATCTGTGCTGAAGATGGTTCACCCGAAGATGGTTCACCCACAGGATCGCAAAGCGCAGCAGCGAGCCGCCGTGTAACTTGTTGGCTTGCAAAACAAGGAGAAGGAGAGCGACTCAGAATGAGGTATTAACGCTCTCTGTAGACGATGCGACCCTTGGTCAAATCGTAGGGAGATAGTTCCACACGAACTTTGTCGCCGGGAACAATTCGGATAAAGTTTCTTCTAATTTTGCCCGCGACATGCGCAAGGACTTCGTCGCCGGTTTCCAGCTCGACCCGAAATCGAGTGTTGGCTAGAGCCTGCGTGACGGTGCCGTCAACTTCGTAAGATTCTTCTTTTGGCATAGATCCCTTTCAGAGGAGTAATGTAATGGACATAGAATATATTATTGACGCATTCCAAAAAGTCCAGTTCCATCGTAATTCTGGTTTCTGATGGCATTTGGGCCCCTTTTGAGCCAAAGCTCACTCTGAGACACTCTAGCAGCACGTTTCGCAACCTTCATTTTCGGTCCGGCATGCCTTCATCAACTCCCCGCCGCACACTTTCGTTGCTCGATTCAATCTGCATCATCGTCGGCACGATCATCGGAGCCGGCGTTTTTGGCACCGCCGCAAAGGTGGCTGGGATGACTCCCAACGTCACCGTCATGATCGGGATGTGGATCGCCGCTGGACTGATCGTGCTCGTGGGAGCAGCCTGCTTTATCGAGCTAACCACTCGTTTCCCGGACGAAGCCGGCGGAGACTACGCCTATTTAAAGAAGGCTTATGGCCATCCGATTGCCTTCATGTTCGCCTGGTCAGCATTCTGGATCGTGAGGCCAGCCAACATCGGCATCATGGCAACGCTGTTCGGGATTCACTTTGCTCAAATTATCACCGCGTTTCCGATTGTGAATCAGATTCCCAGCTCAACCTTGCAAATTCTTGGAGCTATTGCTGCGGTCACTCTGCTTACAGCCGGAAATCTGCTGGGCATCAAGAATGGAAAGCTGACGCAGAACATTTTGACCATCGCGAAAATCGCAGGCATTGGATTGATCATCCTTTTGGCGTTGACGCACCCCAACACTGAGGCCGTCGCGCCGGTGGAAACAAACTGGGAAATCAAGTCTCTTTGGCTGGCTTTGGTGTTTGTCATGTTTAGCTTTGGCGGCTGGAATGACATGGCGATGATCGCGAACGAGATTCGATCACCAAAAAAGAACCTGTGGCGCTGCCTGATTTTCGGCGTCGGAATTGTGACGCTGGTCTACGTCACGTTTAACATTGCTCTCGCGGTTGGACTGGGACAAGCCGGCATGGCGGCTTCTGAATCACCCGCGATTACGCTGGTGGCAACGGCGCTTGGCGGAGAAGGTTTCTTTGCCGAACGAGCCCAAGAATTGGTCGCGGCCTTGATCTGCATTTCCTGTCTTGGTGCCGTCAACGGAATGATCATCACCAGCCCACGAATCTATTACGCCGTCGGGCGAGACTATCCAGCGCTCAACTTTCTGGCACAGTGGAATGACGAAAGAAGTTGTCCTTGGCAAGCATTGATTCTCCAGTCGTTGGTGACGATTTCACTGATTCTATTTTGTCTGATGTTTAAGCTTCAGGCGATTGAGATCTTTGATGTACTGCTGGTCGCATCAGCGCCTTACTTCTGGACCTTCTTGGGGGCGACGGTGCTTTCGTTGCTTGTCTTTCGGGCGAAAGAAAAATCGAAAGGAACCCACTTTCGGCTCCCGCTATTTCCTTTTGAACCAATATTCTTCGCGATCGTATGTGCCGGGCTGACTTACAACGCGATCGACTATTTGATGTTCAAGCAGTATCAGATGATCACGGTCGCAATCGGAGGAATGATGATCGTTGGCGTTGTGCTAGGGATGGTTTTGAAAGCCGAAAGTAAATCGGGTAAGCCGGATTGATCTCACGCAAAGGCGCAGAGACGCAAAGGACATGCAGTAAGATCTTCGCGCCTTTGCGTGAGGCTTTCTGCAACGACCCAAGCAAACGATTGCGGCTGGAAGCCACGACCAAGTCGCGCAAGAAAAACGGGATCGGGAGCGAACTCAATCGAACGACTGAACTGGCTCTCGACCCCGTCACTGCATTCGCAGACGTGTCGCAAATTCAAAGCAGATGATTACTTTTTGCGATGACGAATTTTGGCTCTCATGCGTCGCTTTTTTCTGCCAACTTTTCGTCGACCCTTTCCGGTCTTTTTAGTGCCCACTCGTTGCTCTCCAAAATTGATACTTAATTGATTGCTGGTTGCCGCACGTTCTCGCGGGTCACGAATTGTAACCAAGCCCCGCAAAACGCGGCAAGACGAAAAAACGCGTCATCCCCGCAGAAACACCGGCTTATTCTCGGTCGACTCTTCAGCCGAATATCGATAGCCGTCTTCGGCGAATTTTGCCAATTTCTTCGGATCTGTCACCTTTTTGCGGATCACCCAGCCCGACATCGTTCCCCGAGCCTTCTTGGCGAAGAAGCTAATTAGCTTGTACTTGCCGTTCTTCATGTCCTTGAAAACCGGCGAAATAACGCGAGCCTTCAAGCGGTTCGGGATCACAGAATTGAAATATTCGTTCGATGCGAGATTCACTAACACGTCGCTGTCGATCTTTTTGAGCTGCTTGTTAAGTGCGTCGGTGATGTCCGGGCCCCAGAAATCGTAGAGATTGTTGCCGTGCTCGGTTGGCAACTTCGTTCCCATCTCAAGCCGATAGGGCTGCATTAAATCGAACGGCCGCAGAATTCCATAAAGGCCGGAAAGCATTCGAAAGTGCTCCTGCGCGAACAGGCAGTCCGCTTCATTCATGGCGTAGGCGTCAAGTCCTTGGTAAACGTCACCTTTAAAAGCGAACATCGCCGCACGCGCGTTTTTCTTCGTCGCCTTCGGCTCCCAAGCTTCATAGCGATTCACGTTCAGTTCCGCCAGCTTGTCACTGATCGACATCAGCTTCGACAGCTTCTTTGGTGTGAAGTCGCGCAGAACATCTACCAGTTCGGCACTGCGTTTCATGAACGCCGGCTGCGATGTTTTGGCGATGGGCAAAGGGGTTTCGTAGTCCAGCGTCTTGGCTGGAGAGACAACGATCAACATGGTTTGGTTTTCAATTAAAAAAAGGATTGAATCGCGTTCAAATTAATGCGATCCCCTTGGCTCAAGGTTGTGTTTTATGGTGGCATAGGCTTCCAGCCTGTGAATCCATGAAGATCACGGGCTGGAAGCGCGGGAAGCCTATGCCACCCAAGCGCGGTGACGAAATCAGACTACGGCTCCATCGCGTCAATCCACTCTCGCATGACATCGACTGCTTTCTGGTCGATCACGTTGCTGCCGATGTTTGGCATCCGCCCATTGGAGATCGTATTCATGCGGCGGTAGAGCAACGAAGATTCTGAATCGCCGGGCTTGATGATTCTTGCATCGGCAATTCCTAAATCGCCCTGCGCCGGTTTTTCACCGACCATTTTCGTCTCATCAAGTTTCGTAGCGAACCGCAAATCAATACTCGCGTTTCCGGGGCCATTGGGGCGATGACACATCGCACAGTTGACATCCAAAAGAACTCGAGCCCGCGTTTCCAAATCGCAACTTTCGTCTCCCGGATTGCAGTGCTTGGCTGCAGTCGCGACGTCGAAGTGTTCAGGAACATCTTTCACCAGCTCGCGTTCAATGAAGTCAGCAATCTGATTCTTATCATCGTAAGTGCCGTTCAACTGAGCCGTGTTGAGCCCCAAAACATAGCCGGCTGAATCGACATGGCAGGCCGCACATTCAGACGACGAAGGTCCGTGCCAAGTCGTTGGCTTCCATTGCTTGGAACCTTTCACCGGCATCCAACGCTCGAGCTGCTTGCCTTCGGGATGGAGCGTCGCATCGCGTCCCTTCTTGTCCCATATGTACGTCGCCGCTTCCCAACCGCTTTCGATTCGCTTGATCACGCGAGTCTCCAACATCTTGTTGCCGTTGGCATGGAAGTTCTTAATGATCTCAGTCCCGACTGGAACTTCCCACGAACCTTCACTTCGGTAGCTGATCGCCGTGTTCTCTGGCAGCCGGAAGTAGCGACTTTTTTTGGCGCCATCGGACCAAAACGGAGCATTCACTTTGTACTCAACGTAGGCGTCAGACATTTTGCGTTTCTGGAGATTGGCAAAGATCTCTGTCTCAGAAAGCTGCTTCGGCCAGTCTTCAAGAAAATTCTGCGGAGCATCAGTTGGCATCACACGATAAATCTTGCCATCGAAACTGAGCAAATAAACTTCACCGT